>JAIYCK010000111.1 GCA_027488055.1 Flavobacteriales bacterium
ACCTAAGGTAACCAGTAAACCTGCAGCACTTAAGCGTTGACTTTGAGCGGACATGTCAGTTTTAGAATTAAAACGAGGGCCGAAAGTAGATGCATTCTGACCTGAATTGTTCTCACGTGTCGAAATATTTTTTTCTTGCTTATATGATTTAAGGAAGCTTTAACTTTGTCAAGTCATGAGTGCAGGTGAAATCGTTTTAATATTATTTATTTATCTCTTGTTCTTTGGTGCCAAGGGTATACCTTCTGTAGCCCAAACCATGGGCAAAGCGATGTATCAATTCCGTAATGCTGCCAAGGACGTGCAATCGGAAATTATGCAAAGCGCCAACGAAATCAAAAAGGAAGCTGGTATCCGCCTCGACCAAATGGATATGGATGATCCGCCTGTTGTGCGCAAGAATCCGCCGCCGCCGTCTACCAATGACAATGGCCTAGATGAACAATGAACAACTGATTTATCAGCAAGGGCCAGAACGGGTCAGCACGATTCCTGGCTGGGCTTCTAAGATTGCGATGGAGGACCTCGTGCAGTCCATTCAATGGAAGCAAAATAAAATACGTGTGTATGGGAAGATTTACGACGAGCCTCGGCTAACTGCTTGGTTCGGTCCTGCTTATACTTACTCCAATATACAATGGAGCGCGACTCCAATGCCGATTGCGTTGCAAACCTTGGTGGATGATCTTGAAACGCAATGTGACTTTAAGTTCAACGCGGTACTTTGCAATTATTACCGGGATGGCCATGATGCCATGGGATGGCACAGCGATAATGAACCTGAAATGGATCAAGCCTGCATTGCTTCCATTAGTTTAGGAGCCACACGGACGCTTAAATTCAAAGAAAGAAAGGGAAATAAACAGTTTCAAGTGGAACTGTCTCATGGCGACTTATTGGTGATGGAGCATATGCAAACCAATTGGTTGCACGCCATTCCAAAGAGATTGAAGGTCAGTGAACCTCGATTGAATCTCACTTTTCGTCATATCATCGAGCGATAACGGAAAACGAGCGCTTTATCACGCCCGATTCATGGGCTCATTGGTAAAGATGCGATACAATACGCTACCGTTGCGGCGCAGACAATACCAATGGTGGTGAACCATCTCGATCATATCTATAGCCAAGGGTTCAACGTTTGCGCTCTCCGATCTGCTGACGCCACATAGCGTAATAGAGGCCTTTTTCGGCGAGCAGATCTTCGTGGTTGCCTTGTTCAATGATTTTTCCATGTTCCAATACAAATATCTTGTCCGCATGCATAATCGTTGACAAGCGGTGTGCGATAAGCACGGTCATTATATGCTGTTTGGAATGGATTTGTTTCACTGTTTCGGTGATTTCTGCTTCGGTCATGCTGTCCAATGCACTCGTGGCCTCATCCATGATCAAAATCGTCGGTCTCCGCAACATGGCTCTCGCAATGGACAAACGTTGTTTTTCGCCTCCACTGATCTTGATTCCACCTTCGCCTATTGCGGTGTCGAGTCCTTTTTCTGCGCGTGCCATCAAATTCGTGCATGCTGCCTTTTCCAATGCCTCATGCAGCTCTGCATCACTTGCATGGGGCTGAACAAACAACAAATTCTCTCGAATGGTACCTGCAAACAATTGGGTGTCTTGCGTGACAAAACCAATCTGTGCCCGGAAGTCCATCAATTGCACATCCTGCGACCTCTCTTTATTATAATATATCTGACCTTGATGGGGGCGATATAAACCGATAAGTAATTTAACAAGGGTTGTTTTACCTGAGCCGCTCGGTCCAACAAATGCCACAGTTTGGCCTTTATGGACTTCAAAGGTTACTCCTTCTAATGCATTGAATTGTGCGGATTTATGCTTAAAAAATACCTGCTCAAATCGGAACGAATCGATGGACTGGAGTGGATGAGGGTCGGTAGGTGTGGGTTCCGATGCTTGGCTCATCAATTCTTCGAAATTTTGCAATGAGGCCTGTGCTTCCCGATATGTGGCAATCACATTGCCCATCTCTTGCAAGGGCCCAAAAATGAAGAAACTATAAATGGTCATCGTCCAAATTTCACCCCCTGTAAGTTGACCTTGGAAGACTAAATAATACAAGAAAAAAACAAGACAGGTCCGCAAAAAATTCACCGTGGTTCCTTGCACAAAACTCAATGAGCGAATGAATTTCACCTTGCGCAACTCCAATGCTAAAATCCGCTTAGTCACATTGTTCAGGCGAGAGATCTCCTGGTCAGCCAAGCCCAATCCTTTCACCAATTCTATGTTGCGCAGCGACTCAGTGGTGCCCCCGGCGAGCGAAGTGGTTTCCCCCAAAATCGTTTTAGAAATGGTCTTAATGCGTTTACTCAAGAGATTACTAATAATAGCAAGAAGCGGAATGGTAGCTAGAAAGAGGGGAACAATCCGCCAATTCAATTGAATCGCCACAATGACCACAAATAAAATACCCACTAAACTTTGGAAGAAAATTCCAATAAATGATGGAATCAACTTCTCTGAATCACTGCGTACTTTTTGCAATTTGCCCAATGTTTCTCCGCTGCGCTGATCTTCAAAATCTTCATAGGGTAAATTCAAAGAGTGCTTGATGCCGTCAGTATACATGGCCGCGCCGCTGCGTTGAATCACCACACTGGTAAAATAATCCTGAAAGTTTTTGGCAATGCGACTCACCATTGCTGCACCCATGGCCAACAATAAAAACTTAAAAAGCTCTCCCCGAAACATCGACCAGTCTTCACTGAATCGATCGCGATGTGTGATCATCGTATCAAACATCTCTCCGGTGATGCGTGGCTCTAACAAGGAAAAGCACTGATTCACCGCAGCCAACAAGAGGGCAAGCATCAAATGTTTGCGATTGGGACGCAAGTATTGCAGCAATATTTTCATAGGCGGCAAAGGTAGTCGTGGCATTGTACCTGATTGATAGATCTAGGTTATATGTTTGAACATCGATTTGCGGCCATATCGCTTTCCTTGCCTTTTCTGATTTGCACAAAATAGCGCAGTGACTTGCCTTAATTTTGCTTCATGCACACTACCAATTCGCATATCATATATTCCCCTGAGGTGCATCATGCGCGCACGAATGGGCTTCCTGTGGTAGCCCTCGAAAGCACTATTATCACACATGGCATGCCTTACCCTCAAAACCTGGAAGTGGCGAGGGAAGTTGAATCCGTTGTCAGAGCGAATGGGGCCACACCAGCTACCATTGCTATTCTAAACGGTCACGTGCACATTGGGTTGGATTCATCTGAAATGGAACGTTTAGCTCAATCAAATGACGCAATCAAATGCAGTAGACGCGATCTTCCGTATGTGATGGCCAAAGGCCTCAATGGTGCGACCACCGTAGCTTCAACCATG
>JAIYCK010000146.1 GCA_027488055.1 Flavobacteriales bacterium
AATGCACCATACTTGGCGGGAAGTTTGAGTCTATTTCAACTTTCCTGAAATTAAAATATAAGGAAAGGCCTTCTGAAATAATTACATAAGTATGATATTCTACTTTTTTACAAACTAATGCCCTTTGTTTAGTTTCTTTGAGAAATATTACTAGATAGAAAAAGATTATGCTTGTCAAGAATCCCAATTGCAAATTGTAAAAAATGTCGCCAATTTCGCTTGCTTTTTGAAACCATTTCGGTTCAGGTATTTCTATTAAAAAGAGTTTATATGTAAAGCAGTGTATTATTCCTATAATTGTCATCCAAAATAGGATAGGATATTTTAACTTAAAATATTTTATTTTCATGTTATCTGGCTAACTACAAATGTATAGGTTTTCTATAATATAAACATTGGCACAATTCAAATGGCGATTCAAGGGATTTATAGTTTAAATAGAATTGAATGGCCGTGCACGATGCGTTGAGAATTGGAGTTGAAACATTTGTCTGCTGACTTTTTTGCACAAAAAAATCCCGCGAAAGCGGGATTCTTGTGTCACCGTAGGGAGTCGAACCCCAAACCTTCGCATCCGTAGTGCGATACTCTATCCAGTTGAGCTACGATGACCCTTTCCATTTAAGGGGTGCAAATATACATTGTGTTCACGAGATCTCCAAAAGATAGCGCATGATTGCGTGTAATGTGCTATTATTCAATACTTTATTTTTTCTTATAGAGCTTTAGTTCACGGAAATCAAAGTCTGGATTATTGACAAAGATCTGCATCTCTGTGACTTTGCCTTCCTTGTCCAACAAAAAAGTCACGCTGCCTGGCGGAAGCATCATTTGGGTCTGCCAGGTCAGTTCGAAGGTGTCTAAATGCCAATGGGTGAGGTTACCTTTGAACAAAGGCGTGGGTTTGAATTCAATACTTAAGGTGGAGGCAGGACTTAGCACAACTTCAATATCCCCATACATTTCGCTGGTATAGGTGCCAGCATAATCGAATAAAGCGAGGCTTGGTTTTGTATTCGGAATGCGGTTGGTTTCTTTTTCCGCCAATGCTTGCTGTTGGTCCTTGATATCTTCTTTTCTGAAGTCCATAAATATCTTGTACCAATCTTCTTCGTGCGAGGGTTGCAAAAAATGATCAAGTATCTCATAGGTCAGCATACTCGGAACGGAATTGATATTGTTGGTCAGTATTACAAACGCCAATTGCTCATCGGGAACTAACACCGTTTTGGAGATCATACCATCGTAGCCTCCGCCGTGGCTTACAATTTTGCGCCCTGCATATTCCATCAACTCCCATCCCAAACCATACCCATTGAAATGGCGAGAAGGCATATGTTCACGTTGCCATTTACTCACTGGTTTTGGTGTATTGTTTTCCCACATTTCATGGCTGCGCGCTTCATCCCAATACGTGCGACCGTCCATTTTTCCTTTCCCAAGTTGGAGTAATAACCATTTTGACATTTCAGAAACGCTGGCATTGATACTGCCTGCAGGACCAACGTTGTCCCAATTGACCCAGTCGATCGTCACGTTGTTGCCATTCACTTCATTGTGGGGCATTGCAATGTTGGACGAGGGAGTGAATTTGGTAATGCTCGTATTGGCTTGTGCCATACCCAATGGATCAAAAATATTTTGTTGGATGAAAGCGTCCCAGGTTTGTCCAGTGATGGCTTCTACTACTTCTCCGGCTGCGATAAAATGAATATTGCTGTATCCATATCCAGCGCGAAAACCAAATGAGGGTTCTAAATGCTTCGCGCGTTGTATCACCTCTTCGCGTGTGTAATTGGAACCATACCAGATCAAATCGCCACTGAAGGTGTCTAGACCACTGCGGTGACAAAGTAGGTCGCGCACGGTCATTTGTTGGGTGACAAAAGCATCATACATTTCGAAGTAAGGCAAATATTTTTTGACTGGATCATCCCAAGAAAGTTTGCCTTGATCTACTAAGATGGCCAATGCTGCCGCAGTAAATGACTTGGAATTGCTGGCAATGGCAAACTGGGTATTGGCATCCACAGCAGCTTTTGTTTGCGTGCTTTTTACTCCGTAGCCAGCGCTTAAAATCAACTGACCATCCTTTACGATCGCAACGGCCATGCCTGGCACATTGAAGTCTTTTAAGCTGCTCAAACACATGGCTTCGATAGGAGCCATATCGTATTTTGCTTTGGTAGGTTTCTGCTTTTTGTGCACACCGAGGGTGCTTGCATGTGTGATTCCGTTTACGCCCGTGCAACAGATAAAAAGTAGGATAATAAGCCTTGTTTTCATGCTACAATGATACATCTGATTTTGCATCTAAAGAGCTGATGATTCGCCCTGTGATAGCGCTATTAACACTTTATGTCATGCATTGGCTGCTATAGTGCGCCATCTTTGTGACCTAATTCGTAGATATGAATATTCCTACTTCTAAGCATCCTCGTTTAGTCATTATTGGCGGTGGTTTCGCTGGTTTGAAATTGGCCAAATCTCTGAGCGGACAGCCCGTGCAGGTAGTGCTTTTGGATCAACACAATTATCATGCTTTTCAGCCTTTGTTTTATCAAGTGGCTACGGCGGGCTTGGAGCCCGGGAGCATTGCGTATCCTTTTCGCAAGATTTTCAGCGCGTCCAAACAAGTGTTCTTTCGTTTGGCTTGTGTCAACTTCATTGATTTACCCAATAAGCAGATCAAGGCGGACATAGGCAATTTATCCTATGATTATTTGGTGATCGCGACAGGTGCCACGACAAATTTCTTTGGCAACAAAAACATTGAACGATTGGCCATGCCAATGAAATCTGTTTCTGAGGCATTGAATATTCGTTCATTGATGCTTCAGAATTTGGAGAAAGCGTTGCTTACCAATGACGCAAATGACAAAGATTCACTGATGGGAATCGTGATTGTGGGAGGTGGTCCCACAGGGGTGGAATTGGCAGGTGCGATTGCAGAATTGAAGCGCGATATTTTACCGAAAGATTATCCTGACTTGGATATGCGGGTGATGGATATTCATTTGATTGATAGCAATGCGCGTGTGTTGAAGGAGTTTGACGAACGGAGCAGTCAAGTGGCAATGAGTGAATTGATCAAAATGGGTGTAGATCTGCGATTGAATGAACGGGTGACGGACTACGATGGTAAAACGATTCAATGCGCCTCAGGTCAAAACCTGCCCGCAGCCATGGTGATTTGGGCGGCAGGTGTCAAAGCCAATATTCCAGAAGGCATTCCCGAAGCGCAACTGACGGGAGGCCGCATCAGCGTCAATGCATACAATCAACTAATCGATTTTCCTGAAGTTTTTGCAATTGGGGATGTGGCGGTAATGATCAGTGAGGAATATCCACGTGGTCACCCGATGGTAGCGCAAACAGCCTTGCAACAGGGTGCATTGTTGTCTCGGAATATGAAGCAATTGCTTCAGGGGCTTGCTATGCAACCATTCCACTATAAAAATTTAGGCAGTATGGCCACGATTGGTCGAAACAAGGCGGTGGTGGATTTTCCAAATTTCCGGTTGAAGGGCTGGTGGGCTTGGTGTATGTGGTTGTTTGTGCACGTTTTTCAGTTGATTGGATTTCGTAACAAAGTGGTCGTAATGATCAGTTGGGCACAAAACTATCTGCGGCATGCGCGCGACCTGCGTCTGATCATTCGTCCATTCAAACAATCCAACTGAGGAAATTTTAGTGAATAAAAAAGGACCGTGCAGATGCACGGTCCTTTTTTATAAAGTGAAAAGCCTTAGTCGATTCGCTTG
>JAIYCK010000079.1 GCA_027488055.1 Flavobacteriales bacterium
AGAGTATGAAACCACTGAAAGTGTCGATTAGATTTTTGCCAAAATACAACAGGCCAATGCGGATCGTGAGGTATTAAAAGTCAAGAAAGACCGTGCATTCGATCAGCTTCGTTTCAAAACGAGCAGCGCCACGGCAGATGAGACTGAATTTATTGCATTCGTGGAGGATGAAATCGCATGTATTCAGGACAAAGAGAAATCAATTGACGGCTTGTTGGGAAGCATTTCTACTCAATTCGCCAATCCTGCATACAACTTGCGCAAGCGTTATGAGGAATTCAAAACCTTCGTTTACAATCGATTCAATGAAAGTCTAGCCAAAACCAAGATTTCCAATATCGAAAGTTTGCGCATTGAGTTGGTAGACAACAAAAAGGTGCTTTATGAATTGGAGCGCATCGCCAGCATCGAAAATCTGAATGCCCAGTTGTCCTTTGAGTTCGAAAGCGCAGAAGACTTGAAGATCCTCAATCAATACTTGGACAGCGGCAAATCAGTAGATTTCGAAAACCTATTCGATATCGAGTTGGTGTTGGATGTGAAGGGCACCATGAAGCGCGTGGATTTGAAAGAGCAGGTGGAGTCAGATGGTACCGACCGTATGATACGCTTGGTGATCGTAATGAGCATCATCAATCGACTGGCCATTTCAAGCGAGGACAACAAGATTGCTTTGTTCATCGACGAAATCGGAACCATCGACGAGCACAATCGTCCCCAGTTGGTACAGTTCTGCAAAGAACACAACTTCATCCCAATCTTCGCGGCTCCTCAGCCATACGATGGATTCAGCAAATATTATTTTATCTTCCGTTCCAAAGGCAAGATCAATCTCAACGACAAACAGCACGCTGTGCGTCGCGAAGAGTTAAGAATAGACTAGCACAATGGGGAGGAGCAATCCTCCCCTTTTCATATCCAACTCCTTTGAATCTATTTTACAATCCTCACATACATGGCGACTGCATCGAACTAGATGTGGAAGAGTCGAGGCATGTGAAGGCCATGCGCCATCAAGATGGTGATTTGGTTCAAGTGACCAATGGCGAAGGTGGCTGTATCACAGGTTCTGTCCAATGGAAAAAACACTTGGCGTTGGTTCAAGTGACGGAGCGATTTGAACAAAGCACACCCGGGACATTTATTCACCTTATCATGGCTCCCACTAAACAGCACGAGCGCATGGAGTGGCTATTGGAAAAGGCTGTCGAAATGGGCATTGGATCCGTTCACTTTGTACAATGCGCCAATAGCGAAAGACCTATTGTCCGCATGGATCGTTTGCATCGAGTGGCCATCGCGGCCATCAAACAAAGTCAACGTTGGTTTTTACCAAAGGTGCATGATGTCCAAAAATTCGATCAATTGTTGGAACAATTTCAATCACAATCCAACCTGATTGCGCACTGCAGAGAGGAACTACCACGTATTCGCATCGCGAATCTCTTGCAACACAAACCGATGAATATTTGGATTGGTCCCGAAGGTGATTTTCATACCAACGAACTGGAACGAGCTCAGGCACATGGATTCACCTCCATTTCGCTGGGACACGCACGATTGCGCACCGAAACAGCCGCTCTGGCTTGTATCGCGGCGATTCAAATGCATCATGCAGAATAATTGATCGATAAACCTTCGTTTTATTTCATCCACAATCGAGGCCAAATGCGCGAGATGTCGTATTTTTGATGTACAACCCATGGCACAATGTTCAATTGATTCATTCGTTTTCATGGTAAAATTGCAGCTATGTTCGGAATCATTCGACTCATCATTCGTATCTCTGTGATTGTCGCTCTTGGTCTATTGGTATTGGCCTACTTTACCAATCCCACAGAGCAAGACTTCAAGGAAGAAGTGAAAAATCAACTCAAAGCACAATTTGCGAGCGACCCTGAGAACCCAGCTGCTCAATTCTTATCTGACACCACCAGCGATTTTACAGAAACCGCCATTGATAAATTTTTGGTTCGCAAAAATTATTTCATCTGTTCCATGTATGATGTGCATTTGCCCTTTGGCGAATACAAATACCTTGGAGCATATCATGTATTTTTCCCACTTCAAAAGGAAAATCCCCTCGATAACTTAGCCAAATAACATCGGACTTCACACATGAAGTATACCCTTTTACTGCTGCTTTTCTTTTGCCTTACTGGCATCGGAGAAGCTCAATCGTCTTTGAACCTCATTCCACAACCACAATCCATTGTGCCGCTGAAAGGAGCGTTTCGCCTGAATAGCGCTACCATCATTTTGCATAGTCCACACTGTGAGATGGATGCGCGTTTGCTTCAGTTATTCCTTGCTCATCACACCGGTTTCAATTTGCAAGTGGCACCCTTTACAGAGCATCCAGATTCCAATTATATATTCTTGGAGGCGATGATGCCGGATCCTGGTCTATTACCTCCCAGCACGATTCCAGGTTTGCCTGGCAGTCTCGCTCAAGTGCTTGTGCAAGATGATCATGAGGCCTATCGCCTGAGCATTACTCCGAACTCCGTCATGATCAGTGGGCGCACCACTGCGGGAGTGGGACACGGCATTCAAACCCTGAAACAAATGACGCCATGGAGCGCCTCAAGGGAAGAATTATTGCCTGTGAGTTGGAACTGTATGATGATCCAAGACAAACCTGCCTTTGGACATCGAGGGCTCTTGCTCGATTGTTGCCGCCATTTCATGGACGTGGATTTCATCAAAAAATACATTGATCTATTGGCATTCTACAAAATGAATGTGCTGCATTGGCATTTGACCGAGGATCAGGGATGGCGCATTGAAATCATGAAGTACCCGCTTTTAACCGAGATCGGAGGCTTTCGCAAAGAAGCAGATGGTAGCACCTACGGTGGATTTTATACGCAAGCACAAATCAAGCAAATTGTCGCATATGCCGCCGAGCGGCACATCACCATCATACCAGAAATTGAAATGCCGGGGCATAGTGTGGCGGCCATTGCCAGTTATCCTTATCTCGGCTGTACGCAGGATTCCATCGATGTCGAAACCGAATGGGGTGTCTTCAAAGACATTTACTGCGCTGGCAATGACAGTACAATTCAATTCCTCAAAGATGTATTGACCGAGGTGTGCTCGTTGTTTCCAGGACCATATATCCACATTGGTGGAGATGAAGCTCCCAAGTTTAGATGGGAACAATGCGCCCGCTGCCAAAAGCGAATGACAGATGAACATATCGCTGATGAAGCGGCATTGCAAACCTGGCTGATTGAAGAAATGGCTGCTTTTCTGACCACCAAAAACAAGCGCATCATTGGATGGGATGAAATTCTCGAAGGTGGCATACCCGCCGACGCAGCGATACAAAGCTGGAGAGGTATCGAAGGTGGAGAAATGGCTGCGAAAGCCAAACATGCAGTCATTATGTCGCCCACTTCACATTGTTATTTTGACTACGGACTTCAATCCATCGATGCTGAAAAAGTATATCAATTTGATCCCGTACCATCTTCTTTGACTGAAGCAGAATCGCAGTATATCAGAGGTGCAGAGTGCAATATGTGGACCGAGCATGCTCCTCAAAATTTAGTTGATGGCAAAGTTTTTCCTCGCGTGCTTGCGATGAGCGAAGTGTTGTGGACCTACCCTTCTGTGAGGAATTACAAAACGTTCAGTAAAAAGATCACTGCGCATCATTCATTCTTAAAACAAATGGATGTAACCTATGGTCTCGCTAAAATCCCCGGATCCATCGCATATCGCACCAATTCGAAAGGCCAACTGGTGATCGACATTAAACCCACTGTTGAAGGGATAGAGTTCGTTTATACAGAATTCCCCTATTATTCCGATGATTTCCAATTGACAGCTGATCGTTTGGGACGCGAAGCCACCATCGAAGCTGTTCCCCAAGCAAATTATGTGAAAGACTCTATCGTGCCACCCAATGCTGTGTTAATGGACATTATCCCTGTGCTAAACAATGTCGGCATGCGCGATCAACGCATTCAAATTTGTGTCGATCAACATATAGGTTTCGGAAAAAAAGTGACGCGCAATTTTACTACCAATCCATATTATCCTGCCTCTGGAGACAATGCGCTGACCGATGGACTATGTCATGTCGGTGGTTTCCGCGATGGATTTTGGCAAGGCGTCGTGCAGAAAGATTTAGAAGTAATTGTGGATTTGCAAAACGCGCAAACGATCCATTTTTGCAATAGCAATTGGTATCACTACGCCAATGCTTGGATCTTCAGACCAAACCAAGTGCAGTATATGGGAAGCATGGATGGAACACATTGGACCACCTTGGGTACGTTCAAAGCTGCAGTTGAGGCTTCCGATAAAAATGAAATCGCATTGCCCTACCCTGTTTGGTTCGAGCCTACAAAAGCGAGGTACATCAAAATGATCGTCAATGGCATTGGGAATTGTCCTGACTGGCATGATGCACCGGGTGAGCCAAGCTGGCTGTTTGGTGATGAACTGATCATTCGTTAATAACTCTCAGGTGAGCCTGAATTCTAAGTCATGGATGACCCTATTTTAGGGTTGTGAATCAATGGATCGACATTAAAGAAGCATTGCCCCAACATGAGCAAAGGGTCTTGGCGTTTATTCCTGGAAACAAGGTTTTCTTGCCAGGAAAATCAGGCGAATTTGAACTGAGAGAAGTCATTGTGTTGCATTTTATCAAAGACTTTTACCCCGCCGAATCGGAGAAATGCCAAAAGTATGGTCCCCATTTCTGGCAAGGAGAAGGCAATAGCAATCATTTTTTCAATGATGTCAAATATTGGACTCCCATGCCTCATCCCCACCTTTCTTAAACCTTATGGAAAAACACTACATTCAAAACATTCAGAAGATTTTTCTTCAATACAAAGTGATGGGCGAGAAAGCCATGGTTCAGGTTGAAGAGAAGAGATTGTTTTGGGCTTTCAATAATGAAAGCAACAGCATCGCTGTCATGGTTCAACACCTTTCCGGCAATATGATTTCGCGATTCACTAATTTTTACGAAGAAGATGGCGAAAAGCCTTGGCGAAGTCGTGATCAGGAGTTTGAGCCGATTTTGAGCACGCGCATCGAAATGATGGAAGCATGGACCAATGGATGGAATGTATTCTTACAAGTCATTGATTCGCTCGAACCAGCAGATTTACAAAAGATCGTAGTGATCCGTGGTGAGCAGCACACCGTTGTCGAAGCCTTGCAGCGTCAACTAGCGCATTATAGTTATCACATCGGTCAAATTGTATTCCTGTCCAAAATGGTGGCCCAAGAATCTTGGAACTCACTGTCAATTCCCAAAAATCAAAGCAACGACTTCAACAATAAAATGTTTGGGAAATAGTGTATTGATCCTTCTTCTTGCAGCCAGCTGCTATGAACAGTAAACTTCGATTTTCTGGATCAAAGGAATAAGTAGTTCAAATTCGCTTTTGAAAAACTAGTCAACCCAATCCGCAATAAACACATTGGTGTCGCGTGTTCGGCCATTGTGTCGATTGCTACACCAAGCTACCTTCTTACCGTTTGGACTGAACATAATGAAGCTATCAAATTGGCTATCGAATGTGACTTGTTCCAAACCGGTTCCATCAATGTTGATCATGAAAATATTGAAAGGAAATCCAATGGCGCTTTTGTGATTGCTGCAAAACAAAACTCGCTTGCCGTCGGGATGAAAATATGGAGACCAATTGGCTTTGCCGAGATTGGTTACTTGGCGCACGTTCGATCCGTCTGCATTGGCAACGAAAATTTCCAAATTGGTGGGCTCGACCAAATCGACCGCTAAAAGTTCTCGGTATTTTTTGATTTCTTCAGGAGTGCGAGGTCTCGATGCCCGCCACACAATTTGTTTTCCATCCGCACTGAAAGCAGCTCCACCATCGTACCCCAGGGTATTGGTTATCTGTTTCACATCGCTGCCGTCCAACTTCATGGTGTAGAGATCCAAGTCGCCATTGCGCATACTTGTAAAGATGATCCTATCACCTTTTGGACTCACGGTGGCCTCCGCATCATATCCCTTTTCTGAAGTCATCTGCTTCACAATGCGACCTTGCAAATCGGCTTCAAAAATATCGTACTCAGGATAAATGGGCCACACGTAACGCCCACCCTCTCGCACAGGTACAGCGGGACATGTATCCATCGCCAAATGGGTACTCGCATACAAAATGGTGCGATCTCCTGGCATGAAAAAACTACAAGTCGTCCGACCTTTGCCCGTGGAGACAAGCGCTTGTTTGGTGCTGTCTTGTTGTTTGTTCAAGTCGAGAATAAACATTTGATCACAACCCAATCCCCAGTTCTTATTGTCAGATTGAAACACCAGTTTATCTCCTGCAAAATTCCAATAAGCTTCTGCGTTGTTGCCCCCAAAGGTGAGCTGCTTTACATTCTTGAAATGCCTCTCTTGGGCATACACAATGGGTTCTTCTTCACTCACAACGCTCTTCGTGCTCGTGCATGATGCACCCAATGTCACCAATCCAGTGATCACCGCAAACAAAAACTTCCTATTTATACGTTTCATATTATTTATACTGGAATATTTTTTCACCATTTCGAATCTCAAATAACACTTCCTTGCTCAACAGGCTATCAAGGCGTTGTACGTTGGTGTTTTTTTCTTCAATTACCATGTTCACAATCACCGCATTCGTGCTGTTCGGAAATACAATGGTATCGCCGGGTAGCACATAGTTCTTCAAGAACGCAGTATTGGCTTCTAAGTCATACAATGCCTTGCCTTGATATTCCCCTCTTTGGGTGTGCAGCAAGTAAGAATTACTCAATCCATGCAAAAAACAGATCAACCCAAGCGCAATCGCACCGCGTTGACCCCAATGGCCAGTTTGATACAATCGTTCCAAACCATAAGCCATGTAGATGGTTCCAAGTGGCATTACGATCGTCGCAGTCGCAAGGGCAGCATCGGTGAAAGAGCGATAAAATTTAAATGATATTCCAGCCAATAAAAGGTAACAAGCGATTGGGATGATCAAAAACATGATCGCCCGAAAATACTGAGAGCGTGCAGCATGGCGAAAAACAAAGATGGAAATCACCAAGAAAACTAAAGCCGCAATCAATCGCGCGCTGAATAAACCCAATTCGTGGAAAAGCGGCATTCCAAAAATGGTCCGAGTAAGTCCAAAAAAATCAACCAAGGGCACCGGATGCGCCGCCACGGCGTCCTGCCCATGTAAGATGCCCCATCCCATTTGGTAAGCGATCAATTGTCCTCTCATTCCGCCATTGGCAAACCAGAGCAACAAGGCCAAACCAACGATTAACAGCATGATGCCGTATCTCCACAAGGCCTTCCGATGCACATGGAAGAAGACCACCAATAAGATATGAGCCAGCACCACATAAGCAATGATATAGTGCGACATCACTCCCAAGAATAGAACAACCACATACAACGGCACATGCAGCCAGAGATGCTTTTTGGCCACCGCCAACTGATAGATGGAATAGGTGGTCATCAAACTGAAGAAGGCCACCAACATGTATGCTTCGCCCCATTTGCTGTAACTCACCAACCAAGGCTGAACAGCCAACAAGATCCCTGCGAAAATGGCTGTGACGGGATTGAACAATTGACGGGCAAAATAGTAGCCCAAAACAACCAACAATACCCCGAATATCAATGAGACACTGCGCAAACTCCATTTGCTATTACCCCACATCCGCGTCCAACCCGAAGTGAGCATGTAATAGAAAGTGGAATTGCCACCCAGCTGTATCGATGCATCCACAATGTTGACCGGACTGCGCTGGGAACGCAAATGACTGTGATTGAACTCCTGCGGTAAGGAATCGAGCACCACCAATTCCTCCTGCTCTCCTTGCGTGAACAATGTAGAAGCAGCAAAACCATTGGAAACACACAGCGTGCGTTGCTCGTCCGTAAATAATACAGCCTTTTCAATTTGGTAAATACGAATACCTGCCGCCAAGGCTAGAATAAACAAGACAAACAAAGAAATTCGAATCAATGGCAAGGTATTTCGTTTTAGGTTTGCAAAAATAAGCCATTCAGCGCAAATACACCGAAGTGCTTTCCCAAAGAGAGGTTGGATCATTCTTTCTCGATTTGGAGGGGATATTAATTCTAGGTTGTATAATTGTAATGTGAATATGAAACCCATGAACCTCAAGGCCCTTTTTATCTGTGCATCGCTCTGTTGGAGCTTCACTGGCTTTTGTCAAAATTTCAATCTTAGAATCAATGAAATCATCGCGAGCAATGCCAATGGGCAAATGGATGACTTCTTTGAAACCGATGATTGGATCGAAATTTACAATCCGCCCGGAAGTCCAATTACCAATCTCGCAGGCTATTATCTAAGCGACAATCCATTGAATCTTACAAAGTGGAAGATCCGATCTACCAATGCGGGCGTCACTACTATCCTACCGAACAATTTTTTGGTTTTTTGGTGCGATGGTGACTCGTTGCAAGGAGAGGATCACACGGGTCATTTTACTCTAAGTGCGGATGGAGAATCGATTATTTTGACCGCGCCCGATGGCACGAGTATCATCGATCAAGTCGACTTTCCGCAATGCGCATCGGATATCTCCTATGGACGCGCCTGCGATGGTTGCGAGGATTGGGTGTTTTTCAACAATGTCACCTTTGACGACAACAACCTCGAAATTCACGGTACCGATAACCTCTATATCAATGAGGTCCAAACACAAAATATCAGCTACTTCGCCGATTTACAAGGTGAATTCGATCAGTGGTTTGAAGTCTATAACCCGAACAATTATCAGGTAAACCTTGGCGGGTATTACGTGGGCACCAATGGCGATCCATTGCAGTGGCAAATCCCACAAAACAATCCCTATCGGACTGTGGTTCCCGCTCTTGGTTATTTGCTTATTTGGTGCGACAATGATGTACTGGACGACACCAACCATGCTCCTTTTTTGTTGGATGCTGGTGCGGGTCAGATTCAATTGACTGGACCGGATGCCATCACTGAGGTAGACTTGTACCCCTATCCTGCCATGGGAAGCAACGAGAGTTTCGGCCGTCAAAGCGATGGAGCCTCGAGCAGCATCATCTTCACTGCTCCAACCCCCACGGTCACCAATCAACTTGAATTCGTGAGTGCCCCGGTGCTTTATATCAATGAATTATTATCTGCCAACAATACGGATGTAGTAGACAATGTCGGCGAACTTGAAGATTGGTTTGAAATATACAATCCCAATGATTTTCCGGTGAATCTGGGTGGATATTATTTCAGTGACAACATTGAAAATCCAACCAAATGGCGCGTTCCAATCGATTATCCCGATAGCGTGACCGTCGATGCCAATTCATGGCTCCTATTCTATGCGGACGATGATGCAGAGCAAGGCGTATTGCACGTGACCTTTAAGCTCAGCAACAATGAGGAGACCTTGCGCCTGTATACGCCAGATGGTTTTACACTTATCGATTAT
>JAIYCK010000269.1 GCA_027488055.1 Flavobacteriales bacterium
ACAATCACTGGTTGCTCGTTGTCACTTACCTCGATGGTCATCGTGCAAGCGGAGATGTTGCCATGAATGTCGGTTACAGTCCATTCTACGGTTGTGATACCTACTGGGTAAATATCGCTTGCATCTGAGGTGCCGTTGTAGTCATTAACTACGGTTGATACAGCACAGTTGTCGGATGTCACAGGAGCATTGATGCTAACCTGTGCTTCACACACTCCGGCATCTGCCGTTTGGCTAATATTTGATGGACAGGTGATCGTTGGCAACTCATTGTCGGTTACGTCTACTGTCATCACACATGTGCTCGCATTGCCATAGATGTCGGTCACTGTCCACTCAATGGAAGTGATGCCTACTGGATACACATCGCTCGCATCAGAAGTACCATTGTAATCATTGGTTACAGTTGCTACCGAACAGTTGTCGCTGGTAATCGGTGAGGCAATAGATACCTGTGCAGTGCATACGCCTGTGTCGGCTGTTTGTGTAATGTTGCTCGGACATGCAATCACAGGAAGCTCCGGATCCACAACCAAAACGGTTTGTGTGCATGTGCTCACATTGCCATGAATGTCGGTCACCGTCCATTCCACCAAGGTTGTGCCTACTGGATACGTAGCACTTGCATCAGCGGTGTTGGTGTAGTTGTTTACAATACTTGCAATTGTACAATTGTCACTCGCTACCATCGCTGGTATCACGATCGCTGCATCGCAACTACCATTGTCATTGTTCACGGTAATGTCTGCTGGACAAACAATCACTGGTTGCTCGTTGTCAATCACTTCAATCGTCATCGTGCAAGTAGAGATGTTGCCATTGATATCTGTCACGGTCCAATTCACCGACGTAATGCCCTCTGGGTATATATCCGAAGCATTGGATGTGTTGTTATAATCATTCACCACTGAAACTACCTGGCAGTTATCGTTAGTAACTGGGGTCACCACCGTCACATTCGCGTTGCACAGACCGAGATCCGTGTTGACACTCATATCTGCAGGGCACACGATAGTCGGTAGAACGCTGTCTTCCAAAGTGACGTTAAATGTGCATGATGACTGGTTCCCGCTATCGTCGGTTACGTTTATTGTAATAGGGATAACCGTTGCATGACCTGAGAATATTGTGCCTATTGCTGGCGACTGAACAATCGTCAATGAGTTGTCGCAATTGTCAAAAGTGCTCAACAAACCGCGGTAATCAGGCAATGCAAAGCTGCAGTTGACATCTACTTGTTCGGTGGTATCGGAAGCACAAACCAAAATTGTTGGGTCTGTTGTATCCTCCACAGTTACGTTGAATTGACAAGTAACAAAGTTACCTGCATCATCTGTTACTGTCATCGTAACAACCGCACCTCCAGAGATAAGCGATCCTGCAATCGGGCTTTGATCGATGGTCAATGTATTGTCGCAGTTATCAGCCGTTGTCAGCATTGAGCTGTAATCCAATAATTCAAATTGGCAATTTGAATCTGCCGATACGGTTTGGTCTGAAACGCATGTCACAATTACAGGCACGCTGGTGTCTATTGGACTAACAGTCCAGGCGCAAACTGCAGAATTTCCTTGGTTATCGATAGCCCAAACGGTGATCAATGTGGGTGTGGTAATGATCGTACCCGCAGCCGGATCCTGTATGACGATCGGCGAAGCATCACAATTGTCAGTTACACCGATTCCCAAAGTACTAATAAAATCAGGAATCGTGTATCCACAAACTGCGTCGTAGCTCACCTCAAAATTGGATGGACAATTGGTGATCCATGGAGCCGTAACGTCGCTTGGTGTAATGTCAAAAGTGCAAGTTGAAATATTTCCACTATCGTCAGTAGCTGTAATAGTTACTAATGTCAGTCCAAAAATGACGGTACCTGCGATAGGAGACTGTGTAACCGATACTGCAGCGTCGCAGTTGTCCGTTGCATTGATACCAAATTCACTGATATAATCATGCAGCGTATAGTCACAATCATCTGTGTAGAATACCGCTTGGTTGGATGGACAATTAACCAAAACGGGTTGAATATTGTCGGTAACTATGACATCAAAAACACATGAATTGCTGTTGCCAGCGTCATCTGTAGCCGTAACTGTTACAACTGTATTGCCAGTGATAACAGTGCCTGCGATAGGCGACTGAGTAATGGTCAAGCTATTATCACAATTATCTCCTGTAGACACATAAGCACCGGTTGTATAATCCAACAAAGTATAGTTACAATCAGCTGTGAAATTCACGTTTTGATCTGAAGGACACGTAATTGTTGGGTCCTCATCATCAGTCACCGTCACAGTTTGAGTGCAGGTGGAGATATTGCCATGTATGTCTGTCACAGTCCAAGTAATCGAGGTTGTGCCAATAAGATAAATGCCGCTTGCATTGTTTGTACCATTGATATCATTTACCACACTTGCCACGCCGCAATTATCACCAACCAATGGCGATGCAATGACAACGTTTGCTGAACACAAACCATCGTCAGTTCCTATTGTAATATTGCTAGGACAAGAAATTGTTGGTTGCTCCACGTCAGAAATTACAACCTCCATGATGCAGCTGCTGGTGTTGCCAGATCCATCTGTAACAGTCCATTCAACAACGGTTGTACCCACAGGGTAGACATCTGATGCGTTGTTCGTGCCATTGTAATCATTGACAATAGAACTTATGCTGCAATTGTCAGAAACTACAGGCACGGGGACAACAACCACAGCCGTGCATAAGCCAGCATCAGCATTCTGCGCGATGTCAGACGGACATGTAATTATTGGATCGATGTTGTCGATAACCATAACCGTTTGCTCACATGTTGCTGTCAAACCATTGACATCAGTTACCGTCCAATTAATGGTATTGAGGCCCAAAACATAGGTGCTGGATGGATGGTCGTTAACAACAGATGCAATTCCACAATTATCAGCTGTGATTGGAGCACCAAGAGAACTTACCGTTGCGGTGCACATGCCATTGTCGACATTGACAGTCAAGTCAGCAGGGCAAACAATGGTCGGATTCTGATTATCAACTACAGTAACTGTCATATTACAAGTTGCCGTGTTGCCGGCGACATCTGTTACCGTCCATGTCAAAATAGTGGTACCTACAGGATAGATATCAGTGGCGCTAGAAGTACCGTTGTAATCATTCACAATACTCGCCACGGCACAGTTATCTGCATTTATTGGTGCAGGTACTGTGACGTTGGCTGTACATAATCCACTTGTTGCGTTTGAAGTTAGGTTGGCAGGACAAGATATTGTTGGATTGATATTATCATTCAAGGTGACGTCGAATACACAAGACGTGCTGTTTCCACTATCATCTGTGGCGGTAATTGTCACGGGAACCACTGTGGCGTGTCCATTATGTGTTGTTCCTGGAGCTGGTACCTGTGTCAAAGTAAGGTTGTTGTCACAGTTGTCATTTGCGACTACATCACCTCTATAATCAGCCATCGTATAATTACATGACGCATTTACATTCACGGTCACATCGTTAGCGCAACTTACAATGGTAGGCGCAGTCGAATCATTAACAACTACATCAAAGGTGCATGTCACAAAATTGCCTGCGTCATCAGTTACTGTAATCGTAACTGCAGTCGTGCCTGCTACTATTGTGCCCGCAACTGGTGATTGCGTAATTGTTAGGTCAGCATCGCAGTTATCGCTTGTGACTGCTAAGGACGTATAATCCAACATTTCAAATTCACATGATGTGTTTGCACTAACCGTTTGATCTGGAACGCAGCTAATGATAACTGGCACGCTTGCATCAATCGGGGTGATGGTGAATGCACAAACAGAAGCATTGCCTTGATCATCAATTGCGGTGACATTGATCGTTGTTGGAGTTGTGATCACCGTGCCCGCAGCTGGTGATTGAATCATAACTGGAGTAGCATAACAATTATCTGTTACACTCATACCCAATACCGCGATATAATCCGGGATTACAAACCCACAAGTAGCATTGTAACTCACATTAAAATTAGCTGTACATCCTGAAATGACAGGTGGAGTTACGTCACTTGGTGTCACATCAAAGGAGCACGACACTGCGTTTCCACTGTCGTCTGTCGCTGTTATTGTAACAACCGTGTTGCCATAAATCAAAGTTCCTACCGCAGGTGATTGAACCACGGTGACATTGTTATCACAATTATCCGTAGCAAATACGCCAAATGTGCTGATATAATTCAACAATGCGTAATCACAGTCATCAGTAAAATAAACTGCCTGATTACCAGGACAATTTACAAGTACTGGATCAATGTTATCTGTAATTAAAACCTGGAATGTGCAGCTCTCGAAATTACCCGCTTCATCCGTGGCTGTGATCGTTACAGCTGTGTTCGATGTGATCACAGTTCCAGCAATCGGAGATTGTGTCAATACAATGTCAGCTCCATTTGAACAATTGTCTGATACAGCCGCTAATGAAGTATAATCCAATAAGGTAAAGTTACAATCTGCAGAGAAGTTTACATTCTGGTTGCTAGAACAAGTAATGGAAGGATTCTCGTCATCCGCCACCATAACAGTCATGGTGCAAGTAGCGCTATTGCCACTGCCATCCACTACCGTCCAAATAACAGTTGTCGTGCCGATCGGATATACTCCGCTAGCATTTGATGTGCCGTTGAAATTGTTGGTCACACTGGCAACCGAACAGTTTTCTGCAGTAACCGGTGAAGGTACTGTTACACTTGCAGTGCATATGCCCGTATCTGTTCCAACAGCGATGTTGGATGGACAAGTGATTGTTGGGTTGATATTGTCTATCACAGTCACCGTGTATGAACATGTCGCTGTATTGCCTGCTGCATCACGAACAGTATAGGTCACGGTGGTGGTGCCTAAGGCGAACGTATAAGTACCAACATTGTTGATGCCTGTAGCCGCACTTGTAGCCGTTGTTGCGCCTGTTATGGCCCAAGTCAAACGAGTCACAGCACAGTTATCTGCCGTTGTCGGGTTGGTCGTAACCACTGAGGCCACACACGAACCTGCACCTACATTCGAGGTCACATTCGATGAGCACGATATGGTTGGATTAATATTGTCGGTGATCGTTACAGTGTAAGAACATGTCGCAGAATTACCTGCTGCATCTTGCACTGTATAAGTGACTGTAGTCACTCCGGTGTTAAAAGTATAGGTGCCTACATTGTTGATGCCTGTTGCTGCGCTTGTAGCAACTGTTGCACCAGTCAATGCCCAGGTCAAACGTGTAACAGAGCAGTTGTCTGCCGTTACCGGATTGGTTGTCACCACGGGTGCAGAACAAGTGCCTGCCAAAACATTGGCACTCACATTCGATGGACATGATAT
>JAIYCK010000109.1 GCA_027488055.1 Flavobacteriales bacterium
CAAAGAATCTGCCTTCACCGCAGCCAGCATGATCGAACTGCTGCATACCGCTACCTTGGTGCACGATGATGTGGTAGACGATGCAGGCAAACGCCGCGGATTTTTCTCAATCAACGCGCTTTGGAAAAACAAAATCGCCGTCCTGGTGGGAGATTACCTGCTCGCCCGCGGACTGCTCATCAGCGTCGAAAGCAATCAATTTGAACTCCTCCGTATCATGAGCCGCGCGGTCCAAGAAATGAGTGAAGGAGAATTGCTGCAGCAAGAAAAAAGCCGTCTGCTCAATATCACGGAAGAGGTGTACTTCGAAATCATCAGTCAAAAAACAGCCTCCCTCATCGCTGCCTGCTGTGAAAGTGGCGCCGCTGCTGCGGGGGCGAACGAAGCAGATCGTATCAAAATGCGCACATTCGGCCTCAAAGCGGGACTCGCATTTCAAATCAAAGACGACCTGTTCGATTATGGTTTTGAAGATGTAGGCAAACCCCTCGGCATCGATATTCAAGAACGTAAACTCACGCTTCCACTGATCCACGCCCTGAGCAAAGCCGATTCCAGTTTGCGCAAAGAAATGATGCAGATTGTAAAGCGACACAATACCGACAACAAGAAGGTGCGTGATCTGATCGCCAAAGTGCAGCACTTAGGAGGCATGGATTACGCCTACCAAAAAATGCTGAGCTTGCGCGATGAAGCTCTGGCCATCCTGCAAGAATTTGAACCCAGTCCAGCCAATCTAGCCCTCGCACAGTTGGTCAATTATACCGTCGATCGCAAAAAATGAGAACCTTTTTCCTTTTATGTCTTGTGGCAGTGCTGAGCGCTTGCAAAGACGATGCTCCAAAAAAAGACACTCCCAATCAAAGCCTTCCTCAAATCGAGGCAACCACTGCAGTGGTGACTGAATCGTTTCCGAGCGGAGCACCCAAAAAAGCTACCTACAAGCAAAATACCACCGGCGCCAAAGTAGCCGATTTAGAGCTCTACGAAAGTGGTCAAACCTACCTCGATCGCCGATATACCAACGACACCCTCAACGGAACTTCCTACTCCTACTACAGCGACGGCAAAACATGGAGCATGAACAATTACAAAATGGGCGCCTATCATGGCCCATACCAACTGTGGTGGCCCAATGGACAAGTGCGACTTACAGGCCACTACACCGATGGCTTGGAGGATGGTGAGTGGATCAATTTCTACGACAACGGGCGCATTGACACCCGTGGGTTCTACAAGGAAGGTCAAAAAGCAGGTACCTGGACCACCTACAACAAAGAGGGAAAATTACTCAAGGAAACCAACTACGACGCGAAGTAATCCTGCTAACAACAGCCTGTCGAAAGTGGAATCACATTCCAGTTAGCCCAAAAGGAATGGAACGTACTTTGCCTAAAGCGCAAACAATGCTCTGGTTGGGGCATACAAAGCGCTTTACGCATGAGACTGCTCCTTTTCATATTCAGCATCTGTATCGCAGGATCCTCCCTCGCTCATACGGACGGCCCAAAAATCACACGCGACCAATACATCCTGGAATGGAAAGACGAAGCCATTTATCAAATGGCCTTGCACAAAATTCCTGCTAGCATCACCTTGGCCCAAGGCATCCTCGAAAGCGGTGATGGCAACAGCAGATTGGCCACCGAAGCCAACAACCATTTCGGTATCAAATGCCACAGCGATTGGACTGGACCCAAAATATTTGAGGACGACGACGCCAAGTCAGAATGTTTTCGCAAATACGATGATGCCCGCTCTTCCTACGAAGATCACAGTGTATTTCTGCAGCGCAAACGCTATGAGTCCTTGTTTGAATACAAAACCGACGACTATAAAGCCTGGGCGCGCGGTCTCAAAGCATGCGGTTACGCCACCAATCCCAAATACCCCGAACTGCTGATCAAACTGATCGAGGAGTTTGAATTGCATACCTACGATGAAGAAGGCATGAACTATATCCGCAAGGGCACATTGCCCGAACGGACCAACAGCGCAGTGACAGCCAATACCAAGCCCGACAAAAAAGATCGTGCAAAAGACAAGTCACGCAGCGAAAAGCAAGATGGAAATGCTCGTCAAGAAATCAATCTGGGTGGTCGCACCATCGTTGTGAGTGAGAATCGCATCAAATACGTGACGGCAAAAGCGGGCGATACACCCGAAAAAATTGCCAACGATCTAGGCCTCAATCCATGGCAAATCAAAAAATACAACGAGCTCGAAAATCTGAATACCACATTCAAATCGGGGGAAACAGTATACGTCCAGCCCAAACGAAATCGCGGCGCACAAGCGACATACACCGTCCAAAAAGGAGATAATCTGGCTAGCATTTCGCAGAAGGCAGGTGTCAAAACCAAAGCCATCCAAAAATGCAATCCGACAGCCGACTGGTCCAATCTCAAAGCGGGAACAACGATTCGTTTGCGGAAATAAAAAACGGTCTCCGAAGAGACCGTTGAAGAGAAAGTTGCCCGACCAGGATTCGAACCTAGACAAACTGAACCAAAATCAGTTGTACTGCCATTATACTATCGGGCAATGCTTTTTAGGAATAAAAGCGGCTGCAAAAATACGCATACAAGTTATTTCTGCAAGAACTTTCTCATTTCTTACCTTCGTTATCTCATATTTTTTTAGAAACACGTGGAAAAAATCCTCAATTACATCGGCGGAAACCTAGTAGAACCAAGTGGTCTAGCCTATTTGGACAATGTGGACCCCGGTCGTGGAAAAGTCTATTCAAAGGTTCCAGACAGCGATCAAATCGACGTAGAAAAGGCTTTTGCGGCCGCATCAGCGGCTTTTCAAGGGTGGAAAAACACGCCATTGGAGACCCGTTGTGCCATTTTGCAACGACTGGCCGACAAAATTGGCGAAAACAAAGAGGCCTTGGCCTTGGCTGAAGCGCGCGACAACGGCAAACCTGTATCGCTCGCCATACACGTCGATATTCCACGTGCAGAAAGCAACATCCGCTTTTTTGCCACAGCAGCCATGCATTGGAGCTCGGAGTCCCATGTAATGGAAAACGAAGCCATCAACTACACGCATCGCAAACCCATTGGTGTAGTGGGATGCATCGCTCCTTGGAACTTACCCCTCTATCTATTCACTTGGAAGATTGCACCAGCACTAGCATCTGGCAATTGCGTCATAGCCAAGCCATCTGAACTCACGCCGATGACGGCCTATTTGTTGGCTAAACTCGCCATCGAAGCGGGACTGCCAGCAGGTGTGCTCAATATTCTCCATGGCCTAGGCCCCAAAGTTGGTGATGCCATTGTAAAACATCCGGGCATCAAAGCCATCAGCTTCACTGGCGGCACCGCCACCGGAGCCTATATCGCGGGAACCGTAGCACCCATGTTCAAAAAAGTATCCTTGGAACTTGGCGGCAAAAACGCCAACATCATTTTTGCGGATGCAGATTTCGATGAAATGCTGAGCACCACCTTGCGTTCATCATTCTCCAACCAAGGCCAAATATGTCTGTGCGGATCGCGCATTCTGGTAGAAGCAAGTATCTACGATCGATTCAAAGAAGCCTTTGTACACAAAGTCAGTCAAATGAAAGTGGGCGATCCATTGCTTACCGCGACCAAAATGGGCGCCGTGGTGAGTGAGGCACACATGCAAAAAGTACTTGGTTACATTGAACTTGCCAAACAAGAAGGAGGCACTATACTCTGTGGAGGCAACCGCATCCTGCTCGAAGGTGAATTGGCCGATGGCTATTACATCGCACCTACAGTGATCGAAGGCTTGGGTCCAGCATGCCGCACCAATCAAGAAGAAATTTTCGGTCCAGTAGTGACCTTGCAAAAGTTCGAAACCGAAGAAGAAGCCATTGCGCTTGCCAACGACACCCCTTATGGCCTCGCTGCCACGGTCTGGACATCGCATGTCACCAAGGCGCATCGTGTGGCCAATGAATTGCAAACAGGTATTGTATGGATCAATTGCTGGTTGCTCCGCGACTTACGTACTCCATTTGGCGGCGTAAAGCAGAGCGGTGTCGGCCGAGAAGGCGGCTGGGAAGCCATGCGCTTTTTTACCGAACCACAAAACGTGTGCATCAAGTTGTAAACCCCCTACCGAATGTACATTCGGTTCAGGGCATTGTTAAAAACGGATAAAGAGTTATCTCCCATTCCCATGAAAAACACTGCAA
>JAIYCK010000170.1 GCA_027488055.1 Flavobacteriales bacterium
CTGGTTTGGATCAGATCTCATACGGCTTGATCATGCAAGAATTGGAGCGCTGCGATAGCGGTCTCCGCTCGACGGCCTCTGTTCAAAGTTCATTGGTGATGTACCCGATTTACAAATACGGTAACGAAGAACAACGCCAAAAATATCTTCCCAAATTGGCCACAGGCGAATGGATGGGATGCTTTGGTTTGACAGAACCTGATTTTGGCAGCAATCCAGGTGGCATGATCACCAACTTCAAAGACATGGGCGACCATTATGTGTTGAATGGTGCTAAAATGTGGATCAGCAATGCTCCTTTCGCGCAGATCGCTGTGGTTTGGGCTAAAAACGAAGAAGGTCGTATCCACGGATTGATCGTAGAACGCGGCATGGAAGGTTTTACAACCCCCACAATGCATGGCAAATGGAGCTTGAGAGCTTCAGATACAGGCGAATTGATTTTCGACAACGTGAAAGTTCCCAAAGAAAACCTATTGCCCAACAAAAGCGGCTTAGGCGCTCCACTGGGCTGTTTGGATTCAGCGCGTTATGGCATCGCTTGGGGAGCTATCGGTGTAGCCTTGGATTGTTATGATGTGGCTTTGCAATATTCCAAAGAGCGTATCCAATTTGGCAAACCGATTGGTGCCTTCCAATTGCAGCAGAAAAAATTGGCCGAAATGATCACCGAGATCACCAAAGCTCAATTGTTGACCCACCGTTTGGGACAATTGCGCAACGAAGGCCGCGCTACCACTGCGCAGATTTCGATGGCTAAACGCAACAACATCGCGATGGCGAAACAAATTGTAAGCGATGCTCGCCAAATGCTAGGCGGTATGGGTATTACAGGTGAATACCCTGTGATGCGCCATATGATGAACCTCGAGTCTGTCATCACCTACGAAGGAACACACGATATTCACTTGTTGATCACCGGCATGGATGTAACCGGATTCGACGCATTCAAATAAGCACATGAAAAAAGCAATCATACACACCGACAAAGGCGATATGACCATCGAGTTCTATCATACCGATGCGCCAAACACCGTAGCCAATTTTATTAAATTGGCGGAAAGCGGTTATTACAATGGACTCACCTTTCACCGCGTCATTCCAGACTTTGTGATCCAAGGTGGCTGTCCCAATGGCACTGGCGCAGGTGGCCCAGGTTACAAAATTGACTGTGAATTGACAGGTGGCAATCAATACCACGATCGTGGTGTATTGAGCATGGCACACGCTGGTCGCAATACAGGAGGATCACAATTCTTCATTTGCCACTCGCGCACCAACACCGCTCACCTCGACCGCAACCACACCTGCTTCGGCAAAGTGGTAGATGGCGTAGACGTGATCGATCAAATTAGACAAGGCGATAAAATGAATAGCGTGGTAATTGTTGAAGCGTAATCGCATTGAATTTAATGAATAAAAAAAAGAGACCGCCAAGGCGGTCTCTTTTTTTTGTTCAATGTTTATTTCTTTGATGGGCGATAGATATCCCTGATCACAAAATAAAATCCTACATACATAAAGGTCAAAAAACCACTGTACATCCAAGGACGATTATGGGCCTCATTGCTCATCGTACCGTTGAGCATGTAGTTGACAAACACTTTGTGCGAAATGTAATAGCTCAACAAAAAAAGCAATGGCGCAAAGGATAAATAAAGGATAGATGCTTTCTTGGACATAATGCAGGTCGTATTGGTTGATTAATTAGTGCGTGTTGGTCGAGTAATTTCGTTGGCCAAAGATAGTAGATCCCAAGCGAATCATGGTACTCCCATGCTCTACTGCAATGCGCCAATCGCCGCTCATTCCCATGGACAACGTATCAAAACCAGCGTGGTCAGATGCGATCCCTTGCTTGAGTTGTTCGAACACTTGTTTTACGTGCTGAAATTCATGGACGATTTGGATGGTATCTTCGGTGTTGCTCGCCATGGCCATCAATCCTCTGATGCGCACTTGACTATGCTGAAACAAGGGGCCTGCCGATTCCAACATCTCATCGACATCCCATCCGAACTTCGTTTCTTCTTTCGCTACATGCAATTGCAACAAGACATCAATGATCCGGTTGCACTTCAGTGCTTGCTTTTGAATCTCAGCTAACAGCTTTACGCTGTCCACTGCATGTATCAAATGAACAAATGGAGCAATGAATTTGACTTTATTGCTTTGCAAGTGGCCAATAAAGTGCCAGCGAATATCCTTGGGCAACATATGCTCCTTGTCCACCAACTCTTGCACGTAATTTTCGCCAAAATCTCGCTGACCGCCAGCGCACGCCTCTTTGATCATGATCGCTGGCTTCGTCTTGCTCACCGCTACCAAAGTAACGGCAGCCGGAAGTTCTGCTTTCAATATGGCGATTTGTTCTGCTACCGTTGTCATGTGAGGTTCACCCAGTCAATTCCTTTTGTGTAGTATTTAGAACTCTCAGCCTCGGCTGAATGTTCAACGGGTTGATGATTATACAACCATGAGGCGTGCTCGGGTAAACTCATCAAAATCGACTCGGTTCGACCTCCTGTTTCCAATCCAAAGCGGGTGCCCCGATCGTATACCAAATTGAACTCCACGTACCTGCCGCGGCGGATCAACTGCCATTGCTTGTGGGCCTCGGTATATTGGAGATCCTTGTTGGCCTCTACGATAGGCACATACGCACTTAAAAATGTATGACCTATAGCCGTGACAAAATCAAAAACCGAACGTTCATTCTGTTCATCGCGCTGGTGATCGAAAAACACACCTCCGATAC
>JAIYCK010000003.1 GCA_027488055.1 Flavobacteriales bacterium
CCTTCATTTCTTTGGAAATCTGATTGGCACGCTTGGACAACAATACCACTGTTTCAAATAGGTTGTCATACACCAAACCATCTAGCTTCACTGTGTCGCGAGTGATGGTTGTTTTTGCCGCTTGGCTGTTTTTGAAGTTGCTCATCTACTTGGTACCTGTATTTTGAGTTGTTTGTGTCAGTTTTTCTACTTCGCTGCGGCTCTCTTCATAGTACCGCTCGGCATCTTTTATATACCTACTCTGTGGAAAAAGGTTTGCAAATGTAATATAAGTTTCGATAGTTGCGCGATATCGCTCGATCTTCTTTTCATCTACACTGCCTTTGGCGAACTCATAATTGCTCAAAATGGCCAAATATTGCAGCTCTTCCTTGTAGCTGCTCATGGGATACTCCTGCAAAAAACGATTGATGCGCGATACAGCAGCTTGGTATTGGCGTGTTTTGACGTATTGTTTGGTGATGTCTACGTCTTTGATTTCTAGCTTGTTGTTGAGTCTGTAGACCATTTTGTTGGCCGAATCCCTCAGTGCGCTGTTGGGGTACTTGTCCAAAAACAATTGGTATTCATCGATGGCATTGCGGGTATCGGTCTGGTCCAACGAACTTTCTGGACTCACTTGTTGGGAGCAATAGGCCGCCAAAAATTGACATTCTTCCGACCTTGGACTCAAGCTAAAGGTCTTGGTAAAACTCTTAAAGTAGTAATTGGCCAAGTAGAAATCCTCCACGGCCATGTGTGTTTGGGCATAATAATAAAAGACATCCTCGGCGCGGCCTGTGCCGCGGGTGACACCGATCAACTCCTCCAGAATGGGTAAGCATTTGTAATATTCCTTGTCGTTGTAACAGCGCAGGGCGTAGTTGTATTTTTCTTCGATATTGGTGCTTTTTAGGATTTTGTTGTATTCGCTGCAGGCGCTGAGCAAGAGCACTACAGCCATCCAACCCATCCACCCTTTGAGCGCGGCCAATGCTGGAAAACGTTGCGTATGATTCTTCAAAATGCTTTTTTATAAGGAGGTGCGAAGTTACAAAAGAAAAAATTGTTGCCAATAGACCTTCTTTCTGCGCCTTAATGGACGTTGAACTCGTTGGAAATACTACAATAGATGCCGATTAATGCGCTAGGACGCGGCTGCTTTGGATAAGTTAGAAGCAAACCAGCGGGAGGAGCGTGGGTGTAGGCCCGAATCGGATACACGCTTGGATCGATTGGGCAAGGGAGGTGGGAGTCAGATCAAGATGCTGACTGTTAATTGTTTGTATCCCGCAGATGATCATTTTAATGAATATTGTATCTTTGTGGCAAATTCAAAAGTTTAATTTAATCTTATTTATCCCTTGGATATTTTTGAACGTATCAAACAGAATCGCGGTCCTTTGGGGCAGCATTCCAAAGAGTCTCATGGCTATTTTACCTTTCCGAAATTGGAAGGTGAATTGGGTGCTCACATGACATTCCGTGGCAAACCGGTATTGGTTTGGAGCTTAAACAATTACATTGGCTTGGCCAATCACCCTGATATCCGCAAAGTGGATGCCGAGGCAGCAGCAGCGTGGGGCATGGCGTATCCGATGGGAGCGCGCATGATGAGTGGTCAAACCAAGTACCATGAGCAATTGGAGCAGGAGTTGGCCTCGTTTATGCAAAAAGACGATGCTTTCTTGCTGAATTACGGTTATCAAGGTTGTCAGAGTGCCATTGAGGCGTTGGTGAGCAGACATGACGTAATTGTATATGACAGCGAATGTCATGCATGTATGGTGGATGGTGTGCGCTTGCATCATGGGAAGCGTTTTGTTTTCCAGCACAACGACATGGAGAGCTTTGAGAAACAACTCAAACACGCTAAAGCCATCACTGATCAAACCGGTGGAGGTATCTTGGTGCTGACCGAAGGTGTATTCGGTATGGCAGGCGATCAGGGCAAATTGAAAGAAATCGTTTCATACAAAAAAGAATACGGCTTCCGTTTGTTTGTAGATGACGCGCACGGTTTTGGAAGCATTGGTGAAAATGGTCGCGGGGCAGGTGATGCCCAAGGCGTTCAGAAAGATATCGATGTGTATTTTGGAACGTTTGCAAAAGCCATGGCCACAGTCGGTGCCTTCGTGGCGAGCGACGAGCACGTCATCGAATATTTGCGTTACAACATGCGTTCTCAAACCTTTGCGAAGGCCTTGCCAATGCCGATTGTCATCGGTGCATTGAAGCGTTTGGATATGTTGCGCAGCATGCCTGAATTGCAAGAGCGCCTATGGTCAGTGGCCATGCGTTTGCAAAGTGGATTGAAAGAAGCGGGCTTCGATATCGGTCATACCAATTCGGTAGTTACCCCTGTTTTCCTCAAAGGATCTTTGGGTGAAGCAACCAATGTCACTTTGGAACTGCGTGAGACCTACGGTTTGTTCTGCAGCATCGTGGTGTATCCGGTAGTGCCCAAAGATGTGATCATGTTGCGTTTGATTCCAACCGTGGTACATTCAGAAAAAGACGTGGACTATACCATCGAAAGTTTTGTGAAAGTGCGCGAGAAATTGGAAGCAGGAGCGTACAAAGCGGAGAAGATTGCGAGTTGGGCCTAACCCAATTTTGATTTAAATAAATATTCAAAAAGGCCGATCGGTAGATCGGCCTTTTTGCTGCCTTTTTTTTGTCAAAGGGATTTTGGGTTTTGAGTGTCTTTTTATTAAAGATGCTGTAAATCAGCGTTGTAATAGGTTGTAAAAATAAAAATAACCTATTACAAAATAATTTTGCGAGATAAATTTGATTTGTAATAGGTTATTAAAAAAAAAATAATCTATTACAAAAGGGCATTTCAATGGTGAAGTCATGGCTTCGGTTGTTCGAAAAATGGAGCAAATGAATCTGATTTGGTGGTTGGTCTAGCTGGTTGGGAAGGGCATGGGTTTTCATCTGAGGATCCATGCCAGAAGGAATAGTCCTCCGTGCACATGCGCGATCATGTTGCGCGAACCTTACTTGTGTGGTAATAATTTCTCTCGAACAGCCAACGCCCGATCAGGATAATCGGTGATGATTTCTTTGACGCCCATTGTGATCAGACGCTGCATGTCGGCCTCTTCATTGACCGTCCAAGCCAACAACTGAATGCCTTGCGCTTGACAATACGCTACCAAGGATTGATCAATCATCGGGTAGTGCACGCTGTAACCACTGGGTTTGAAACTGAGTTCCGCCAATTTTTCTTGGGCCGAGAGCAGACTGTCTGCGCTGAGATACACCAATGGAATGTGTGGGTCTTGCGCATGCATGGCCTCGAGTATGCGCGGATCAAAACTCTGAACGACTGCGTTGTTGCGAATGTCCAAGGTGGCCAAGTGGGTCAAAAAATGCGACACATACTCGGTGGGCTCTGGATGAAAAACAAGGTCGCCAAGCACACGTTCGTTGAGCGCATTGCGTTCGTACACCGTTTTGATCTCGATATTGTACAAGGGCTCAGCCAACCGATTGTTCTTACATGCCTGTTTCACTTGTGTGACTACTTCCGACAAAAGCGGTTTATTGGACGGGACCAATTGCTGCGCTGGAAAACGGGGATGCGGGCGAATTCCACAGCGATATTGTTGTGCTTCCTCGGCGGTCATCGTAAAAATGTTTTCGCCCATGGCTTCGGAGGTTCTGCCATCGGGATACGCCATGATCTCGGGAATCATAAATGGTTCGTGCGAAACCAAGATCTGATGATCGGCCGTGATCACCACGTCCATTTCCAAGGCATCAACCCCCAAGGAAGTGGCATGTAAAAAGGCTGGAATCGTATTTTCGGGATACAATCCACGGCACCCGCGATGTCCATGAATATGAAATGAGGCGGTTGTATCGGGTGGGGTGCTGCATTGCCAGAGGCCAATGACAACGATCCAACAACCTAGTATTTTGGTCATTTTAAGTTGGCCGCTAAAAAGGTTTGTACTTCGCGGATTCCCTTGGGCTTCAATACAATTTTCTGTTCTTTGTCGAGCAAGTAGAATGTTGGTGTTTTGCTCACTCGGTAATCTTTGGCTACTGGTGATTGGTATTCATTCATACCACACACCTGCGGAAAGGTGAACCCTCGTTCGGTGAGGGCATTCGTCCAGGCTTGTTTGTTTTTGTCGATGCTCACACCCACAATGTCAAAACCTTTGGCCTTCCATTGGTCATAGCAGGCTTTCACCTCGGGAGCCTCGCCTTTGCAGTGCTCGCACCAACTGCTCCAGAACATGACGAGGGTGTATTTATTGGAGGCTGCTGTTTTGTATAAGTCGTATTTACTTCCAGTGGATGTAGTCAGTTGAATATTGGGAGGCGTGTTGCCGACACTCAAATTTTTGATGCTGCTGGCGGTGGTTTTAATCACATTGGACAAATCTGAATCGCCGCAAGATTCGCCATTGATGTAGTTATCTATAATGTGCATACACATGTTTTCCATGTTGCTTTCGTAGAAACCGACGAGCATTTGATTGAGAGAGAATTCAAGCACCCGATCATTGACCTTTGTTTTTTCTGCTACGGTGGAGACACAATTGATAAATCCGCTTTCTTCTCCTTTGCTAAATGAGCGCATAAAAGTCTCAATGCGGTCTGACATGACTTTGGTATGAATGATACTTTCATCCGTAAAGTCAATGTTGTCAAAATACTTGGCCATGTCTGTTTTGTTCGGCTCCTGTTTCCACGTCATGATTTTGGCTAAAAATGTTCCGGGATATTCGCTGATCATACTGTGCTGCAGGGTGGCTAATTCCAGTTCTTTCTGTGCCGCTTGTTGGTCGAATTGACCTTTCATGCCTGGGTTTTTATGTGCCCCAACTTTGGCATCTTTGATGGCTTTGAGCAGGATAGGTTCTTGTGCCATGTACTTGATCCAGCCTTCGTTTTCTTTGGAAGAGGTGGAGGACATGCTCCCTTCCAATTTGGCTCCTTTGAATTGCAAATCCACCACCGGTTCGGCTGTGCTAATGATCACAGCGGCCATATTGTTGGCATTGAGTCCGACCATGTAAATGCCGCTTTCGTAGGGTTTATTTGAAAATGCGAATGCACCGTTTTCTATGAGTGTACTATCAATCAATTCGGTCACTTTGCCCGAGGTTTCCCACAACAAAATTTTGCCTTTGATATTGGCGGGTAGATTGCCTTTGATCACCACATCGCCCTTGCGCATGCCTTTGTTGGCATCGGTAATGCCATTGACAAAGGTGATTTCTTTTGGGGTGTTGGAAGTTTGTTGCACTGGAGTTGCAGGGTCGTTGCAGCCCATCCAACCTAAACTTGTCAGGAGAATAGAAATGAGGAACATGGAGTTGTTTTTTGTCATGGTACACAAAAGTAATACCAATAAGGATCGAATGAGAAGGTTGACAGCGAGAATCTAGCGTGAGATGCAGGAAGCTATCAATCTACATCCAACCACTGCAGGATTTTTTCTTGCAGTACTTCAGGTTTCACAGGCTTTGCCAAGGTGTCGTCCATCCCTGCATCCAAGCAGCTCTGATGCGCCAGTGGTTCGTTGTCGGTGATGCCGAATATGACTGGAGCGTGGTTTTTGTTGAACGTCTTTTTAAGTTTTCGTGTCGTGTCTTTTCCGTTCATGTCACCTTTATCCACATCCACCAATATAAGGTCGTAATGGGTCACCGCGGCTTTGTCCAGTGCTTCTTTGGTGTTTTGCGCAGAGTCGTATTTGTGACCCAATAAGTCGAGCGTGCGAATGGTGACCGCTCTGGTCAGCGCATTGTCTTGGGCGATGAGCACCTTGAGTTTGCTGTTGAGTGGTTGGATATCGGCGTTGCCGCGTGTCACATTTTCACGTGCCTTGGCCACCAGACTGATGTTCATCACATCGATGATGGTATCCAAGAGTTTGGCTTGCTTCACGGGTTTGGTGAGATACGCATTGTACATTTCACTGCCGTCGGTCATGAGATGCTCGCCCACCGATGAGAGTACAATGAGTGGCAATTGTTTTTCAGTGTATCGCTCTCTGATTTTTTTGGAAAGCTCTTTTCCATCCATTTCGGGCATCTGCATGTCCATCAGCACAAAATCGAATTTGTGTAAGTTGTTCATGATTTCTGCCACGAGTTCAGGACTGTTGAATGGCGTCGCTTGAATGCCCCAAGCAGATAACTGCTTCACGAGGATTTTGAGATTCGTTTTGTTGTCGTCTACAATAAGCGCGCGCATTCCATGCAATGCGTCGATCTTGTGTTGCTGGGTGCTGGTAGTGCTTTCGGCTACGATGGTAAAATAGAACGTACTACCACTGCCCGGTTTGCTCTCTACCCAAATGCGCCCTCCCATGGCTTGAATCAAGTCTTTGCAGATCGATAGTCCCAATCCTGAACCACCGTATTTTTTGGAGATACTCGAATCCACTTGATAAAACGATTGAAAAAGCTGTTCAATCGCATTTTCCTCAATGCCAATGCCCGTGTCGCGAATGCTGAATTTGAGTTGCACAAAGTCGGATTCGCGGTTGACCAGTTCCACTTTGATCAGGACCTCTCCGTTGTCGGTGAATTTGATGCCATTGTTGACCAAGTTCATGAGGATTTGACGAAGTCGGCGCTCATCGTGAATAAGCTCCATGGGGATGTTCATGTCGATGTCGCTCATGAGTTCCAAGCGCTTGCTATGTGCCATTGGCTTCATCAAATCAATGACTTGTTCGATGACATCCGATAGACTGAAACGTTCGCGATGGAGTTCCAATTTACCTGATTGCAATTTGGAGTGATCCAAGATGTCATTCACTACATCAAGCAAATTTTGCGCGCTGCTGTGGATGTTGCGCGCGTAGTTGCGTTGCTCTTCATCCAATTTTGTTTTTACCAATAGTTCGGACATCCCCAGTACACCGTTCAATGGAGTCCGCACTTCGTGGCTCATATTGGCTAAAAAGTCGGCCTTGGCTTGATGGGCATATTCCAGGTTTTTATTGAGATTTTCGATGGCGTCGCCGGTAGCCGAATGCAACTGACGCAGCGGTCGCAGAATGCGTGTTCCCATGAAAATCATGACAAGCAATCCGATAGCTACGGACACATAGCTGATCAAACCCACAAATGAATTATAGTATTTTGCTTCGCTCAGGTAACTACCCACGACGGTGCTCATCTGGCTGTTGTAGCCGTGCACTGCGGTTTGTAAGGTCTCAATTTCACTCAAAGTGAGCGTGGACAATTTGTTTTTTTGATTGTACACCCAATCACGGCATTGCACAAAATTGGGGGAAGCGCTTTGCAACTGACTTTCGATGGGCACGCTGTTGCGTTCAGTCGTCCCGTATTGTTCGCTGCCATTTAGCAACGCCTTTTGTGCATTCTCGAGTTTGTCGGTGATGAGCAGGAGCTCATGCGTCTCTTGTTGGATATCCTCCTTGATAGCGTTTTTGGAGTAGATCACCATTACCAATCGATTGAGATCGGCGGCCAATTCCTTTTGACGTGCTGACAGACTGATTTTGGAAGCGTAAGCTGATTGCGTTTGAACGTTGAAATAAATCATGGACCCGCTGCCTATAAGGATGAGCAGGGTGATGGTGAGTAGGATTTTAACTCTTAAACTAAGTATTTTCGAGTCTATCATGCTTATTTCGCTTTGAATGAAATGGGGTCCTAGGTCTGGGTACAAAGGATGTTTTGCATTTTATTCTCAGCACTTTAGGGTGAAGTGTGCGATGCAAAGATAAGAAATGTACATCAATAGGGGCATGGATAACGACTTCTTAAGAAATTCGTATCAATGCGCTCATGTATGACTTAACCAAATAGAGGATGAATCTCGATCAATCGATAAGTTCTTGGATGAAAACCTTGCGTTGGACGCGCGTACAATAGGGTTTGGATCTGCGGTGAATCACCGCTTGCAGCATCATGCCGCAGGCTTTTTGGCCGATTTTTCGGGAAAGTGAGCGCGCATCATGGACTTCACCTTCTCCAATTCAAATGGTTTTGGCATGAAGTCTTCCATGCCGGCCTCTTGACACAGTTTGCGGTCTTCGGGATACGCATTGGCGCTGATCGCTATAATAATAGGTTGGTGTCCAGATTGGGCTCTGATTTTTTTGGCAGCTTCCAAACCATCGAGCTCAGGCATTTGCATATCCATGAAAATTAAATCATACTGCTTGCGCTGATGTGCTTCCAATGCTTCCAAACCATTTTCGGCAAAGTCGGCTGAAATGTTGATGCGATCCAATATGAATTTAAAGACTTGAATATTGATCTTGTTGTCTTCGGCAATGAGTACTTGTAGGTTGGAGAAGTCGCAATCGTCGCCATCGGTGTCATTGGAATAGGACTGAACGACGCTTTCGGCAAACCAAAGGCCAAACGAAAAACAGGTTCCTTGCCCATGCGCACTGCTGACTTCGATTTGTCCGCCCATCAATTCTACCAATTGTTTGCTGATGGTGAGGCCAAGTCCAGATCCACCGTATTTGCGAGATATACCGGCATCTACTTGGGTGAATGATTGAAAGAGCAGCGGGATTTTTTCGGCAGGAATGCCTATGCCTGTGTCTGCTATTTTGAACTGAAGGTAATGTTGGTTTCTGTTTGTTTTTTCGAGGTGACACTCGATGCTTACTTTTCCTTTGCTCGTGAATTTGATGGCATTTCCAGTCAGATTGAGCAAGATTTGTTTCAGACGATGGTCATCTAAAATAAGTGAGGCAGGCAAATTGTTGCTCACATTCACTTCGAGTTGAATTCCTTTTTGTTCGGCAGATGCGCGCAGCAAGCCACTTACATCAAAGATCGCAAGTTGAATATTACTCGGATGCGGATCAAGTTCCAATTTGCCATTTTCCATTTTGGAGAATTCCAAGATGTCATTGATGAGCATAAGTAAATTCTGACCACTCCTATATATAGTGTCGAGTTGTTCGCATTGTTCCGCATTCAATTCGCTTTGCTTGAGCAAGCTGGAAGTAGCAATGACACCGTTCAAGGGGGTGCGTATCTCATGACTCATGATGGCTAAGAAATTGCTTTTGGCCTTCGCGGCTTCTTCTGCCTTTTCTTTTGCTTGCAACAACTCTTCCTGATACATTTTCAGTTTGGAGATATCTTGCACGCGATAGACTAGAAATTTACTGTTGTGCGTAGTAAGCTGAATGATGGCGATGCGTGCTTTGAATTCTGTGCCGTCTTTTTTGGTCAATAAGGTTTCTTGTGTCCAAAAGTGTTCTTCATTGAGTTGACTAAAACCCTCTTCAATTTCGGCTTGCGTAAGTGGATTTTTGCGCAGCACTCTGAAGTCCACATCCAGTAATTCTTCTTTGGCATAACCAAATATTTCAATAGCGCGTTGATTGACATCGTAAATGAGTCCGGTGGTGTCGGTGACAAACATGCCATTCTCGGTGCGTGTGATGAGCGACTTCAGAATTTTTTGATTCAATTTCATCTCACGCATGAATTTATTTTTGATGCGTGCGGTAAAGACACTGAGCATATTGCTTGAGAGTACAGTGGCCACAAATACCCATTTGTCGTTGGCGACGATGGTGCGACTGCAAACGATGAGCACAATAGCGGTGGATGATCCAATGATGGAGAATACGATGGCCTCGCGATCTTTTCGAAAAGCGTAAATGCAAATCAAATTGATTAGAATGAAGATGGGGAAGTAGGCTCCTGAAAAATCATTGTACCAGCATGCGAATAAACTTTGAAACAAATAAATGTAGAACCCCGCATACATATATAAGGAGTAGCTGCGCTGATTCAAGCCTTTCTTAAAACCGATAGCAAATACAATGGCACAATAGAGCATGACGATCACGCGGTCTAGAATAATCTCGTGCACGTCGATAAGAATGAAATTGAAGACAAAAGTGAAGAACATAGAAGTCATGAGTCCGCCAAGGGCCATGGCACGATAGAAGCGGATATTGCCTCCTGAATTGACTTGACTTATGAGTCCGTACATCTGTGTTTGTTTCTTCTTCTCAGTCAACTTATACTTGCATGGTCGATCCATGGTTTCAATTTGTAGCAATATTCTCTCCATTTGGCGATCCAATGTGCGCGCACATGGCATCGCATCACTGCTTTTCGCGAGCTTCATGTGGAGTGCGATGTCGTCATCGGCACAGTCGAACGAAGATTCGATCTGTTATGATTGTCGCAGAGCGGGCATTATCGGATTGACCTCCACTGCAGGAATCGGTTCGTTTTATTTTTTGAATGAATTGTGGTACAAGAATTATGAGCGCACCGAAATGCATTCGTTTGATGATTCGGAAGAATGGTTGCAAATGGATAAAGTGGGACATGCTTTTTCCACTTACACCTTGAGCAATCAATACTACGATGTGTTGCAACGCAATCGAATGAGCCCTCGCAAAGCCGCATGGGTGGCGGGCGGTACGAGCTTCATGTATCTCACTGGTATTGAAGTAATGGATGGATTTAGTTCGCAATGGGGATGGAGTTGGAGCGATATGTTGGCCAATACATTTGGTTCAAGTTTGTTTTTATTTCAGCAATTGAAATGGAATGATCAACGTATGCAATTGAAATTTTCATACTCAAATTCTGGTTATGCGATGTTCAATTCTGAGCAATTAGGTGACAATTTTCAACAACGATTATTCAAGGACTACAATGCACAAACATATTGGTTGAGTTATAACATATCGTCGAACATGGCTTCTGACAAGGCTTTCCCGCGTTGGTTGAATGTTGCAATTGGTTATGGAGCGACAGAAATGACGACTGCGAGAATCAACTATTACGATGTTAATAATTTTAATCGCACGCGTGAATTTTATCTATCATTTGATGCAGATTTGAATCGTCTTCGATGGAAGAAAAAATGGTTGAAGCAAACAATGAAAATTTTAAGCTTCATAAAAATACCAGCACCGACATTTGAAATTAGAAGTGATGGAAAAATGAAATTGCATGGTTTGTTTTTTTAGCAACCATCAAACACATTGAAGAAACAAATTTGAGAGCAACGCGTAACAACGCACTTATATAAAAAATTGATGATACATCAATCGAACATAACACCAACTGAGAAGGCTAGCCAAAAAGGCTCGGTGTTGTTGTCTTTGGATGGATCGACCGGCCCACTTGATTTCACACCTGTATGTCTTCATATTGGTATGAATGAGGAGTGTTTTTCTAATAACGTAAACAAATCAACCGTTACTAAAATGAAGACAACAAAGTCAAATGCTGCTCCAAAGGCAGTAAAGAAGGCTGCTGCTAAGAAAGCTGCACCTGCTAAGAAAGCTGTAGCTAAGAAAGCTGCTCCTGCTAAGAAAGCTGCTCCTGCTAAGAAAGCAGTAGCTAAGAAAGCTGCTCCTGCTAAGAAGGCTGCTGCTAAGAAAGCTGCTCCTGCTAAGAAGGCTGCTCCTGCTAAGAAGGCTGCTGCTAAGAAGGCTGCTCCTGCTAAGAAGGCTAGCAAATAATATTGCGGATCTTAAATGTATCTTAAAAACCCTGCCTAGGCAGGGTTTTTTGTTTTGAATAGATTTTACATCTGTCGGATTGATTTCATCTCTCCACAAGGTCAAGCGCCTGTGAGGATGAAAGGATCAAAGTTGTATGTTCAGATAGATGGCTAGATGATCGGAATATCCGTTCTTGTAACTATCACCCACATAGGTGCGATTGGGACGCGCTTGTCCCTCTTTGTCGCGGAATAAAACCAAATCATCGAAGAATCGATGCTGACTGCCAATCGGTGCGCGCAAACCTTTGGTAGATTCCACAAGCGACCATGAACCGATGAACTGATCCAATGCACCCCATTCTCCTTTGTAGAAATGGGTGCCTTCGTTTTTAAGTGCTGCTTCAGCCATATAGGTATAGTATTTATATGGCTTAGCTGCGCCGGCGTGCAAATGTTCTGCGATGCTCTTATCGGCAGGGTGGTCATTGAAGTCGCCCATTGCCAGGATCTTTGCGTTCTGGTCCTTGGCTAGAATCTCTTCGATGCGTTTGTTCAATACTTGTGCAGCGGTGATTCGGTTGATTTCTGATTCGGCTTGGCCACCGCTCCGACTCGGCCAGTGGTTTACAAATATGTGCATTTCTTCACCTGCAATTTCCAAAATGCAATACAGAATGTCACGTGTAAAAGGATCGTTCTCACTCGGCAATTGGATCTTTAGGAACTCCTCATACTTGAGGGTGGCCACATCGCTGCGGTACAATAAGGCTACGTCGATACCTCGCTCATCAGGGCTGTCTTTGTGAACGATCTGGTACTTTCCAGCTACAATTTTTTCTTGTTTGATAAGGTCATTGAGTACGGATCGATTTTCAATTTCGCAAAGACCCATTGCAATGGGCAACGCGCCTGGCAAGGAATCCATCACTTGTGCAATGTGTGAGAGTTTGGTGAGATATCTTTCTTCTGTCCATTGTAATTTCCCCGTGGGGGTGAAATCCTCATCGTTGGTAGCAGGGTCATTCGCGAGATCAAATAAATTCTCGACGTTGTAAAATCCAATCACCAATTGCTGATTATCTCTTTTTTGGTTCGTTACATTGTGGCTCTTCTGACATCCTGTGACGAAGGTTACGCACAGAATTGACAAGGAGGCAAGGACAGTGATTTTCATGGTGTGGTGGTAGGGTTGAAATTTTTTTATGGTGTTTTTACAAAATGGCGTAACCTAAGATGGAAGGCCTGCGTACAATCATTAGAACTGTGAACTAAAACCTTTAACACAAAAGTAAGATGAAAGCGAAGTTGAGAATATTATTTTCTATTGGTCTGTTTTGGACCATGTGTGCAGATGCCCAAACATCGACTGAAATGGTCTATTTGGACGGGTTGATGAAGGCTACATCCCAAGAGAAATCAGCCTTTAAACTGCAATTGAATAAGGTGTCTACAGATATTTACGACGGCACAATCTATGATTTTACTGGTGAAGTCAAAGCTGTGGGACGTTATATCCGCGTCAATAAAAAGGTACTTGAAGATGGTCATTTTGTGTACTACTACGCCAATGGTCAAATAGAAAGCGAAGGCGAATTTGATCGCGGAGTGAAGGTGGGCAATTGGAAGCGATATGATCCTTCGGGTAAACGCAAAGCAGATCGTTATTATCCTGTGGAGAGCGCAGATAAAATCCGCGAAGCCATGGAGCTTGAAAAGAGTAATGATGAATAATGTGTAGAATGTGAAGTAAGCGTTTATTTTAGCGCAAACTTTTACATTTGCCAACTGCATTTCAATATAACATACTAAAGACGTGGGCGATGCTCATGTCTTTTTTTATGTGTGCATGCGCAGCGCGCAAGGAGGAAGATCGCAGCAAGGTGTTCTATTATAATGAGAGCAATGCCATTGGTTCGCTGGATCCCGCTTTTGCCAAAGATTTGGAAACCATGTGGGCCACCAATCAACTCTTTGATGGATTGGTGGAATTGGATTCGTTGTTGCGCCCAAAGCCATGCATCGCTAAGTCCTGGACGATATCTGAGGACGGTCTAACATATACGTTTGTGTTGCGTGACGATGTGTTTTTTCATGCATCTCCGCTGTTTGAGGATAGTGCGCGCAGACGCGTGGTGGCCTCTGATTTTGTATTCAGTTTCAATCGCATTCGGGATCCAAAAGTGGCCTCGCCCGGAGGATGGGTTTTTGAGCATGTGCGCGATAATGGATTTGATGCAAAGAATGATTCGGTGCTGGAGATACAGCTAAAGCGACCCTTTCAACCATTCTTGGGCATGCTGAGCACGCAGTATGCCAATGTGGTTCCAATGGAAGTGGTGAATCACTATGGACTTGATTTCAGGGAGCATCCCATCGGCACAGGTCCTTTTCAGTTCGCATTTTGGTATGAGCAAATCGCATTGGTGTTTCATCGCTTTCCTGCTTTTTGGAAATATGATGAAAACGGAATGCGATTGCCTTATCTCGATGCCGTTAAAATAGATTTTGTAAAAGACATGGCTGTGGAATATCAAGGTCTGCTGAGTGGAAGATATGATTTTATGAGTGGCATTCATGTCTCCTTCAAAGACGAACTACTGACGCCTGATGGTGACTTGGATCCTGCTTTTACAGGGCTGTTGCGTTTTCAAAAAACACCCTTCATCAAAACAGATTACCTCGGTTTTGTGATAGATGAAGCTGCATTATCCGAGTCTCACAAAGTGCTATTGGATCCACGCATCAGGGAAGCCATCGAAGTTGCGATTGATAAAGACGCCATGGTAAGATACCTGCGCAATAACACGGTGATCGCTGCGCACGCAGGATTCGTTCCACCCATTTTATTGGGGCAAGTGGCACAGTCAGCCTCCTCGTACAATCCCCAAAGGGCGCGTGCTTTGATCGCTGAAACGGGCTATTCCAAAGAGCAATTGAAATTGGATATGTATGCCACAAGTGACTATGCGGATTTATTGGAATACATACAACATGCACTCGAAAAGGTAGGCATTCAAGCATCTGTCAAAGTCCTTCAAAGCGCCAATTTCAAGGAACAAACGAGCCAGGCCAAACTGCCGATCTTCCGAAAAAGTTGGCTCGCGGATTACGCGGATGCGGAAAACTTTTTGGGAATTTTCAAATCCAATCGCTTTGCTCCAGCAGGTCCCAATTATATGCATTATCGCTCGGAAGAATTTGATGCGCAATACGATCGAGCAACTGCTGAAACCAACGACAGCCTTCGATTGATCATGTACCGAAGCTTGAATCAGCGACTGATGGGCGAGCGAGTAGTCATCCCTCTTTTTTACGATCAAGTTTCACATTTTGTGTCGAAGCAAGTCAGTGGGTTCCAGACCAACGCGATCAATATGTTGGATCTATCCACTGTGAAAAAAACACCTTAAGGTTTACCTTGCATTAGATTGTGTAGTTTAGACACTTAGTCTGTATATTCGTGTTCTTGCTAATCTATATTAAGTTATTCTTTATTCAAATGAAATCGATTTTATCTTTTTTAGGTGTGCTCGTGTCCATGAGTCTTTGGGCACAAACACAAGTGACCTTTCAAGTTGATATGACAGGTCAGACGGTGAGTCCCAATGGGGTTCATGTAGCGGGTTCCTTCCAAGGTTGGTCGCCTTCGTCGTCGCCTATGACTAGCCAAGGCAACGGCTTGTACAGCTTGACGGTGACGCTTGCTGCTGGTACGTTTCAATATAAATTCATTAACGGAAATGATTGGCCGCAGGCAGAAGTGGTGCCAGCAGGTTGCGGAATCGGTGACGGTTTTGGCGGGTACAATCGAAGCATCGATGTAGCTGGAATGAATCCGATAACCACCACGGCTTTCTGCTTTGGCACCTGCAATGCTTGCAATGCACAGCCCAGCGGTGTGACGGTCACCTTGGTTGTAGACATGACGGATCAATTGGTCGGTCCCAACGGAGTGCATGTCGCAGGATCTTTTCAAGGTTGGAATCCATCTTCTACCGCAATGACGTCTATTGGTAATGGACAATATGCGCATAGTTTTGAATGGACAGAGAATACCTCATTCAATTATAAATTTATCAATGGCAATGATTGGCCACAGGCTGAAACAGTTCCTGCCGAGTGCGGCGTGGGGGATGGTTTTGGTGGTTACAATCGCAACTTCATTCCACTTGATTCCGATACCTCGTCGCTAGCCGTGTGTTTTGCAAGCTGTGCGCCCTGTGCTACTTTACCCGACCCAGAAATGGTGCACGTTTCTTTGCGAGTGGATATGTCACAGGAAACGGTTGATCCCAACGGCGTGCATGTGGTAGGCTCGTTTCAAAACTGGACATTGCCAGGTGCAAATATGGTCTTGATCGGCAATGGAGTTTATGAATATAGCTTCGAAGCGACTGAGGATGCGATCGTAGATTATAGATTTCTGAATGGGATCGATTATGCAGGTGGAGAATCAGTACCCAGTGAATGCGGCGTAGATGATGGCTTCGGTGGGATCAATCGACAAATCACCTTGACTGGACTGAATGACACCGTGGTTTCAACCGTATGCTTTGGAAGTTGCAATGCTTGTGTAGTTGAAGAGACCGTGCTTACAACCTTTCACGTTGACATGTCGCAAGAAACAGTTTCACCTCAAGGCGTTCACTTAGCTGGATCATTCAATGATTGGTCTTCTTCAGCCACGCCAATGACAGACTTGGATGCAGACAATGTATATACCGCAGAGGTCGCCTTACCAGCGAATGCGCAAGTGTTTTATAAATTCATCAATGGAGATACGTGGCCGAATGAAGAAACGCTTCCTTCGGAATGTTCGCTGAGCGATGGCTTTGGCAATTTCAATCGCGTCATTTATACGTCGCTCAATGATACAGTATTGCCTCAGGTGTGTTTTGCAGCTTGCCTCGATTGCGGAGTGATCATTGAAGAACCATCCAATGTGATCACTTTCAAGGTCAATATGAGTCAAGAGGTGGTTTCGCCCAATGGGGTTCATATTGCAGGCAACTTCAATGGCTGGAATCCCGCATCGGATGAGCTAACGGATGTGAATAGCGACGGAGTATATGAAGTGAGTTTGACCTTGGATGAATGGTCCAATATCTCTTTCAAGTTTATCAATGGAAATGATTTCAATGGCGCCGAAGTAGTTCCTTCCGGATGTGGATTACCTGATGGAGTGGGCGGTAACAATCGACTTTTGGAAACGGGAGGACAGGATGTTTCATTCGGTCCCGTATGTTTTTCTACTTGTGATATTTGCGAGCCAATCAATCCACCTAACATGGTGAACGTGACACTTAAAGTCAATATGCAAAACGAAACGGTCAGTCCAAATGGCGTGCACGTCGCTGGAAACTTCCAAGGATGGGATCCAAGTGCTACCGAAATGACTGACGAGGATGCAGATGGTATTTATGAATACACCTTCGAAGCTGAAGTGGCTTCTCAAGTGCAGTTCAAGTTTATCAATGGCAATGCTTGGGTCGACAATGAGACTGTGCCATCGCTCTGTGACGAGGACAATGATCTGAATCGCTCAATTGATATCGGTGCAGAAGATGTGGTGTTTGGACCTGTATGCTTCGGAGCATGCGAAGATTGCGGGGTGATCGTGGAGCCCACTTTGGTGACAGTAGTTTTTCAAGTCAATATGAGCAATACCGTTGTCTCTGCCAATGGTGTGCATATCGCGGGTAGTTTTCAAGGATGGAACCCCAACGGAACTGTCATGAGTGATTTGGGCGGAGGAATCTACGAGTTGAGTTATCAGGTCGAAAGCAACCAGACGATTCAGTTTAAATTCATCAATGGCAGCACATGGGATGAACAAGAAGTAGTGCCTGCTGAATGCGGCACAGACAATGGCTTTGGTGGATTCAACCGAGCGTTGGAAATTGGTTCAGAAAATGTGGTATTCGGTCCAGTATGTTTTTCAGGTTGCGCGGATTGCGATGATATTGTAGAACCTACTACAGTCAATGTGACTTTCAAAGTAGATATGTCGAATCAAGCAGTTTCTCCCAATGGCGTGCATGTCGCGGGTAACTTCCAAGGATGGAATCCGGCCACTACTGAAATGACCGATATCAACAGCGACGGTATTTATGAATACACCGCTGCGGTTGCTGTCAACTCCAATGTGTTGTTCAAATTCATCAACGACAATGCATGGACAGGAGGCGAAACGGTGCCTGCAGACTGCGGCGAAGGCGACGGATTTGGTGGTTACAATCGTGCATTCAATGTCCTTACCAACGACACGGTGTTCGGTCCAGTGTGTTTCTCCACGTGCGCTGCTTGTGGCAGTGGAACACCAGTGCTGTTGACATTGCGTGTGAATATGGCCAATGAAACCGTGAGCGCTGATGGAGTTTATGTAGCTGGTGACTTTAATGGTTGGGACGCTACAGCGACTCAAATGAGTCAATTTGCACCCGATCAATTTGAAGCGGTAGTGGTTGTGTTGGCAGGTGAAAATGTGGAGTACAAATTCATCAATGGAATGGACTGGACTGGCGCTGAATCGGTCCCCACTGAATGTGGTTCAGACGACGGCAGCGGCAATATCAATCGAAGTTATTTGGCAGGAGAAACCAATGAAACACTGCCGATTGTTTGTTTTGGTGGTTGCGTGGATTGTATATCGGTTCCAGAAATTGATATCACCTTCGAAGTCAATATGTCGGAACAAACCATCGATCCCGCTGGTGTATTTGTGGCCGGATCTTTCAATGGCTTCGATCCAGTAGCGAATGAAATGAACCAAATAGGTGCAAGTACCTATAGCTATACCATCACTGTACCAACCAATACTTTGATCACTTATAAATTCCTCAATGGCGCTGTGTGGGAAACGGTTCCTTTTGAATGCGGTCAAGATGATGGCTTTGGCGGATTTAATCGAACGATACAAGGTGGCACCACGGATATCAATATACCCGTTGTGTGCTTCAATGAATGCGCTGATTGCGATATCTCGGTAGAAGAAGCTATGCAATCGAAGATGGTTGTATATCCTAATCCCACGATAGATAGAGTGACCATTGCTGGTCTGCGCGTTGGTGTGCCAGTGTACATTTGGAATGCGCAAGGAAAGTTGATCAGTGTCACGTCTTTCGATGCATCGCAAGTGCAATTGGATTGGTCGCAATACGCCAACGGCATGTATACCATTCAGCAAGGATCGTATCAGAAGCGGGTCATCAAAGAGTAATCTTCCGATGGTAGTATAAAAAGAGTGTGGGGCGCCGAAGGCGCCCCACACTCTTTTTTTTATGCTCACATCCGGGTTTTAAATCCTAGACAGGTTGTTTGAAAATGAACGGCAATCGCGAATAGTAGATACTCGGATAAACACATTGAATGCCCCCAAAACGTTTGAAGTAAAAATCGATGGAGGGTACTGTACTGCCTTCAAAATCGAACGTGTGTATCTCAGGTGAATGTGTTTGGAGGTGGATTAGCGTGGCCAATAAATGCGCAGCGTTGGCATAATTGAGAGCTAAACTTCTATCGAAAGCACTAAACAAATGGTAAGCGACTCCACGATCCACGTACACGATATTGGCAGCAACGAGTTGGTCATCTTTATAGGTTCCAAAGTATTTCGCAAAAGGATGGTTGCAGAAATACTGATGGATGTGATCCAGCACCTGACTTTTGTACTTGATGTTTTTAAGATTTAGATTCGAATGAATCAAACCAATGACTTGTTCTTTATCTGGCGCCTCTTGAAATACACATCCTTCGCGCACTGATTTTTGATAACTGCTTTTAATAGTGGCATGAACACCAGCCAATAGACTTGCTTGGCTTTGCTGGAGATTGAGCCGATAGGTCCAACGCTCCCTCCAAGGCGAAGGCAGATCCTTTTGGTGAAACGCTAACGGCAAATCGAGCTTGACATAACACACATAAGGTTCGCGCACAAAACGCTGCAATGCCTCTACTATTTCAGAATAGCTGATATGCGGCTTGGTCACAAAGAGGCCGATATGTGGATGAAAGGGCGGAGTAATGAGCGTTTTGAGCGGTCCACGACCTCCTTCGTATAACACAAATCCACCAATCAATTCGGTCATTTGATAGATGCCGAAATAGCGCAATTGATGATGATAGACCCGATCAATTAACTCGTCGCGGTAATAGGCATCCTCAAATCGTTGCTTGAATGTGGCTAAGCCTGCGGGCGCTATGTGGCGAATGTTAAGCATGAAGCGCAGCGTAGTAAGCGATCAGTTTTTTCTCCTCCTCTTGCCAGGTGTAATTTTTCTTGATGGCTGTCATGCGGTGTTTTACACCCGCTAAATCAAGTGTATCCGCTTGGTCAATGGCTGATAAGATGCCCGCCTCATTAAACGTTTCGATGACTGTTCCCATTTGATGTGACTCAACCAGAAGCCTGCAATCATATAGATTGTTGGTGATGATTGGGATTTCCGCGTGGATGTATTCGAAGAGTTTATTGGGTAAGCAATAATAGTAGCTCTTGCTTACATTTTGTGGCGTGTTGAGCCCAAAATCCGCACCGGATGTGTAGTCCATGATCTGATCGTACGGCACTGCTTCATGCTAAAACACATGAGCGCATCTAGCAGCGGAATCCACTATTTTCGATTGAAGGGGACCATACCCCATGCATATCAAGACACGGCGGTCGTTGGGCATGGATTCAAAGGTGCGGAGGAGGGTTTCAATACCACGGCCTACAGTAAGGGCTCCTTGGTATAAATATATTTTTTGATCATTGCGCAAAGCAAACCTTGTCCGTAGCAATTGATTATTGGAAAAGCCACGAATATGTGGCACGTTCATCAACAAATCGACCTTGGCCTTGGGATACAATCGGTTGTACTCTTGAAGGATACCTTGACTTACCACAAAAACCTGTTGTGCAAATCGAATCACGATGGGCTCGAGGATTCGTGTGGACCACTTCTTTATAAAGTTCATGCCCGTGCGCTCGCGCTCATACTCATGGCAATCATACACCAATATCAATGAGGGTTTGGTGCATTTGATGATCACACCGACGAACATGGCTTCGAAGTCATTGCAATGAATGATATCGACGTGGCGGTAATTCACCAGTGCGCGATAAATAAACTCGAGGAATTTGATGGCTCCAAATATTTTGACTCCATTCGGCAATGCATACGAACGTAAACGGAGGCGATGCACATTGAAATGCGCATGTGCTTCGCGCTCGGAAACCGCTCCTTTTAGCAGCGCAACGACACGAACGACATGACCTGCCTCTCCCAGACTATTAGCTATTTTATGAACTCGATTGTCGTTCACAAAGTTGTTTAGGACGAGGACAGCTATATTTTTCATGGGTTCATGTGTGTTCTTTGTTGACGGGCGTAGCGGTCAAGAAAATAGATGATGGCAATCAAATTCAGCGAGAGGTAAACTACTTTGGTGATGACCATGATGGTGACGGCACCCAAGGCATCGAAGCCAAAGTGAAAGGCACATGCAAAGGCCACTACAATGGAAACAAAGTGCACGGCATCTGCCACTAAAGTATAATGCTGCAATTGAAGTCGATTGAATATGAAAGACAGCGAGGTAATGGCGAAATTGAGGGCATACCAGAAGCAAAGGATGCGCAAATATTCCAATGCCTGATTCCATTTTTCGCCAAACACAAATCCAAGTGAATTGGCGGGAAGTAAATAGACACCAAGTATCATCAGACCGCCAAAGGCCATGAAGCGGATGAGGTTAGTGATGTAGAATTTTTTAAGCGCGTATCCATCCTCTATTTGTTGGATGCGTTGGTAGAATACTTGTCCGTAGGAATTGGCCAAAATGCCAAGTGGATTAAAGAAAATGCGACGACTTAGTGCAATGTAGGCAATAGGTATCAGTGCTGCTTCACCATAATAATAACCGAATACTGCGACGTGCGCCCATTGGGCCAGGGTATTCAGTATGCTTCCCCAAATTGCAAATCGTGGATAGCGATTGAATTGTTTCGCCAAGGCCATCATCCGTTTGCGATCAATGCGTTGGATGGTCCGTGGATCGTCTTTCTTCAATTGAAACCACGATTGCCATGTGGCTGTGGCATGACCGACCACGGTAGAGAGAATCAATCCTCCAGGCGCTGGATTCAGCCAACCTGCAACCAATTTGAAAGGCTCGCCGACCGCGCTATACAAGAATTTGGAGGTAGCAGCTACCTTGTAATTTTTTTTGCGACTGAACCAATAATTGATGGCATTGAATACCCCTGCTAGAAAGAGTGCAATGGGCAAAGACCATAGTAGATAGGCAAGGGAAGGGCTATTGTATGCCTCCGCGATCATTCCAGAGGTGAAGAATAAAACAACGAGCACACCGAGGCTGCTGTAAAATGCGATGCGGATGCAAAGAGCTAATAGATGACGCGCATCTTCGTCATCTTTGGGTTGCATGATACTGTATTCATACTTGCCGCAAATCACAACGGAGAGCACGCTGAGCAAAAAGGAATATTGCTCGAATGCTGAGAAATCCTCCAACGCAAACAAGCGAGTAATAAGGGGCGACAACAAAAGCGCAATGCCTTGACCAAGCACTGTTCCCGTCATCAATGTGAGTACATTTTTGACGAATTCTTTCTGTAATAGACCAGTGATTCGTTGAAGCGGCAAGGTGCTGTTTTTAGGACTAGTTCAAACGTTTGGTAATGCGGGGTGCAGCCTGATAGATCCGCTCAATGATGTCCACCACCTTCAATCCTTCCAAGGCATTGGTGGTGATATTGGTGCGGCCTTTTAAAGTGTCGACAACATTTTCAATGATATACACGTGGTTGGCAGCCGAGCCTTTGTATGCTCCGTAATCATTCGCTGGATTGCCTTCGGCCAAGGTAGGCATTTCATAGTCGTTGATGTTGCAGTAATGGACCTCATTCATGTACTGACCTCCAATTTTCACAGTGCCTTTTTCGGCAATGATGGTAAGACTGCTTTCGAGGTTCACATTAGCAACCGAAGTAGAAAAATTGAGGCTACCCATTCCGCCATTTACAAAATCAAAGCTCACGATTCCACTGTCTTCAAACTCTGTATTTGTCTGGTGATTGAAGTCTCTGAAACGAGCCTGGATGTTGGTGATGTCACCAAACAACCAATACATGATGTCGATGAAATGCGAGAATTGTGTGAACAAGGTACCGCCGTCTTGATCCAAAGTACCCTTCCAATAGTGGGGTTTATAATAACGGTGATCGCGGTTCCAAAAGCAATCGATGTTCACCATGTAGATTTCGCCTAGTTTTTTATCAGTAAGCAAGGATTTGATCCATTCGCTTGGCGGGCTATATCTATTTTGCATCACGCAAAAGACTTGCCTGTGCACATTCAGAGCTGAGAATATCATTTGTTCGCACTCGGCTTTGGTCAATGCCATGGGTTTTTCGATCACCAAATGTTTTTGATGCTGCAATGCAAGCAATCCCATTTCTGCATGCAGACCGTTGGGAGTGCATACACACACTACATCGCAATCAATGCTCTGGAGCATTTCTGTGGCATCGCTGAAGAATGGCACATTGTAGGTCACTCCACATTCTTCTTTGCTGCGGGTATCGCACATGGCTACAAGCTCAGACTCGCTATTGCGCATGGCCATTTCCGCATGGCGTTTTCCGATATGACCTGCACCGATAACGGCGAATTTTATTGTACTCATATAAAACGTATCTTCTGTATTGAGATGGCTAATTTACTTATTTTGACACTGTCTTTGCACCTAATTTAAACGGTGCATCTTGCCTTCGATCGGTCTTTTGATTTATCGGTCTTTAGGCTCTATAATCTTGGATAAATAGGTTTTGTGTTTCAAAAGGGACTTCTTTCTCGACTTCGTTAGTGGCAATGACGATCGTTTTATTTGGACTCGCAGACAGCAACAAATGATGATACCAATTCACCGCATTTTTGTCCAAATGTGAGGTGGGCTCGTCCAATAGGAGCAATGGCGCATCGCTCAAAAGCGCCAGACCAAGTTTAACACGTTGCATCATGCCAGAACTGAAGGCGCTCAATGGTTTATCGATGGCGTGGGAAAGCTCAATTTTTTCGGCAAAAGCAATGGCGCTCAAATCTCCCTGCATTTTCTTGAATGACGCATAAAATTCAAAGTTTTCGCGAAGCGTAAACGTGGGGAAAGGTGATTGGTAGGGCGCACACAAGGAGATATGGGTGTGAATGTTTTGGATGGCTATTGGTTTTTGATCCATTCGCCAAACAATAAGGCCTTCGGTTGGTGTGAGATAACCCGAAAATACTTTGAGCAAAGTGGACTTACCCGAACCGTTTCCTCCGAGCAGTGCAAGTCTTTCGCCTGAATTCAAAGTAGCATTAAGGGATTTGAATATCCAATCGCGGTTGTATTTCTTCCCGATATGTTGAAGTTCGATCTGCAGTGTTTATAAGCCTTGTGGTCCTCTGATAATGCCTTTATCGCTTTGTCGGATAAAATTCAAGATCGTTTCTTTTTCTGGTGTGCTTGGGAGTTCCATTTCTGCTGCGTGCATGGCGCGGCTCATGTTGCTATTGTGCACATAAATCATACGGTATACATCTTCGATGTGAGCAATGGTTTCATTCTCAAAGCCGCGACGACGCAAGCCAACCGTGTTGACGCCAGCATAGCTCAAAGGTTCTCTGGCCGCTTTGACAAACGGTGGTACATTTTTGCGTACCAAGCTTCCACCTGCGATAAACGAGTGTTGACCCAAACGCACAAATTGTTGGATCGCAACCACACCTTCGATGATGACCCAATCTTCGATGGTCACGTGGCCAGCAATGTTGGCGCTGTTGGCAATGATGCAATTGTCACCAATGGCTGCGTCATGAGCCACATGCACATAAGCCATCAACAAACAGTTACTTCCTATGCTGGTTTTGAAACGGTCTTTTGTGCCGCGATTTAAGGTACAGCACTCTCTTATGGTAGTGTTGTCGCCAATTTCAACGGTGGTATTCTCACCGTCGAACTTCAAATCTTGTGGAATGGCAGAGATCACTGCTCCTGGGAAAATGCGGCAATTGCGCCCAATGCGTGCTCCATTCATAATGGTGACATTCGGGCCAATCCAAGTGCCATCGCCTATTTCTACATCTCCTTCGATGGTTGTAAAGGGTCCAATTTCTACCCCATTTCCGATCTTGGCCTTGGGGTCTATGATGGTGAAGTTGTTACTCATGCGTTTTCGGTTTCAGGAGATTTGGTGGGTACTTTGTCTTTGACGACTTGCGCCAACATAGTGGCTTCACAAACCTCTTTGCCATTGACATAGGCGATGCCTTTCATATTTACCAAGCCTCTGCGAATGGGGCTTTCTAAGGTGAGTCGGAATACCAATGTGTCCCCTGGCAATACTTTTTGTTTGAATTTCACACCATCAATTTTCATGAAATAGGTGGAGTACAATTCTGGATCGGGTACTTGGGAGAGTGCATATATACCGCCCACTTGTGCCATGGCCTCTACCTGCAATACGCCTGGCATAACAGGGTTGCCCGGGAAATGGCCTTGAAAAAATGGCTCATTCATCGTCACATTTTTGATTCCAATAATGCTCGTTGCATCCATTTCCAAAATCTTGTCGACTAACAAAAATGGGTAGCGATGCGGAAGCATTTTGGTTATTTCGTTGATGTCAAACAATGGCTTGCGATACAAATCAAAAACGGGCGCAGCATCTTTTTCAGCTTTGATAAGCCCCTTTAGAATCTTCGCAAATTGCACATTGCCATAGTGCCCCGGTCTTGCGGCAAGAATATGTCCTCGCACAAACCGACCAACCAAAGCAAGATCACCAATGATATCGAGTAGCTTGTGACGCGCTGGTTCATTTTCAAATTGCAACTTGACGGTATTCAAAAC
>JAIYCK010000065.1 GCA_027488055.1 Flavobacteriales bacterium
AAAACAAGGCCTTTCAGATCGGTGCAGGACAAACCATCAGCCATCCATTTACAGTGGCGTTTCAAAGTCAGTTGCTAGAGCTACAAAAGGGCATGAAAGTGCTGGAAATTGGCACAGGAAGTGGCTTTCAGACCTCTGTGTTATGCGAAATGGGAGCCAAAGTGTTTTCCATTGAAAGACACAAGCTGCTCCATGACAACGCGAAGAAGCTACTTCAGAGTATGGGCTACAAAGCGACCTTGAGTTATGGGGACGGCTACAAAGGCATGCCTTCCTACGCCCCTTTTGACAGGGTATTGATCACGTGCGCGGTGCCTGTCGTGCCCGAGGAACTGCTCATGCAGTTGAAACCTGGAGGCAAACTCATTATGCCATACGGTCAAGGGGAGGTGCAGCAAATGATGGTGATCGATGAAAAAGAGGATGGTTCTTTTGAGACCAGTTTTCATGGTGAATTCAGTTTCGTGCCGATGCTCGAAAAGCGCACCTCGGTTTAAACAGGCAGTGTTCTAGGTTGAGTTTGAGCCAGTCTAGCAATCTGCAGACGGTGTTGAGATGCTCAACTTTCAAAGAAATCCCAAGCAGTGCGGTAGCCACCACGTTGTTCGATCATTTCCAACAGACCTTCGTAAAAAGTGTCTTTGCCCAATGTGGCACTGTCACCAATCATCACCAATTTTTTGCGTGCGCGGGTCATAGCCACATTCATGCGGCGGTAGTCTTTCAAAAAACCAATTTCGGATCGGTCGTTGGAGCGCACCAAACTGATGTAAATGATGTCGCGCTCCTGACCTTGAAAGCTATCAATGGTGTTCACAGTGACATCCACTTGCGCGCCGTAGCCGGATTGTGTGCCTTCTTGTAGCAAACGAACCTGAGCGCGATATGGCGATAATATCCCCACCGAGCATGCGCTGGTATAACGACTGAGAAGCGCCTTAAAATGTCGATCCATCAATCTTGCTTCTTCTTTGTTTTGCAACGAGTGACCGTCATCTCCTGCTTCTTCCTCATATCCGCAACCGGCTGTGTCCACAAACTCTACCACAATCTCTTCTTCATCCAATCCGCGGTATTGGTTATCGGCATGCGAGGTCAATGCATTCTGATAAAATATCCGATTCGAATACTCCATGATCCGCTCATGCATGCGGTATTGAACCTTCAAGAGACTAACTTCTGGGAGACGCGCAATTGCTTTTTCCAAAAGGGTAGTGGTGAGGCCCAGCTTGGCGGCCTCTTGACTTTTGACAGTGGGAGGCAATTGAAATGGATCGCCCGCCATGATGACTTTGTCTGCCTTTAAGATCGGGACCCAAGCCGCAGCTTCGATGCCTTGCCCGGCCTCGTCGATGACGACGACATCAAAACGTGTGCTGGATATGTAACCCGATGTACTCCCAATAAGCGTTGTCGCGATGACTTGCGCATTTCCAATCACTTTGCCCACAAGATAATCCTCCAGGACTCGTGCCTCTTTGCCCATGTTGCGTGCTTCTTGCAAAATCAATTTGCGCTGCTCGGCTTCGGCTCGTCCAAAATTTCGTTTGTATTTGGAAGCCATCCGACGCAATTCAATCGATCGCTTTTTTATTTCCCGTATTTGCTTAAACTCTTTTTCGTTTTGAATGTGCGCCTCGATCGTGAGGTCTTCGTTATCCTCATCTATTTTGGATAAATTTCCAATGCGCACTACCCTCAGACCGCGTCGATGGAGACTTGCCGCCAAATGATCAGTGGCCGCATTGCTTGGAGCGCAAACGAGGATCTTCACAGGGTCAATGGCCATGCGAGCAATCGCTTCCACGAGGGTGGTGGTTTTGCCGGTTCCCGGTGGACCATGCACAATGGCCACATCCTCCGCATTTATCATGCGTTCCATCGCTGCGTTTTGGGAGTCGTTGAGACGCTCTGATGGAACAACGGGATTTTTAAGAAATTGAGCAGCACTGTACCCCAATATGATATCACGCAATGCTTTGAGTCGGCCTTTTTCCACATTGATCAAGATGTTCAATGCCTTGAACATTTCGTCATATGTTTTGGAATCAAAGAGCAGGTTGACACCAATCTTCCCATCGTCCACCCAATCGGGGATCTCGTCCGCGGTGAATGTCAATTTCATGCGCGCATGATCCGCAAAAACCACTGTGCCTTGAAGGGTATCTTCTGTATTCCCTTCTGCCAAGGAAAACAATTGAACTGGTGCGCCTCCTTGAAACTGGTGAGGCACTTGTATCTCATGCCTTTCCACAACCAGAAAAGGATAATCTCCCATTCCATAGCCGCTTTCTACGATGCGAAGCGGAAACCAGGCGATGCCATTTTTTTTACGCTCTTGAACAGTGGATTTTTTGAGCCAAACTTCATGCAGATCGAAGTCCTCCTTTTGTTCAATGCGCAACAACTTAGTCAGGGCCGCCAGTTCTTCTATGGCATCTTGTTTCATGTATTCTTTGGTTTGGGGAGGCAAAAGTAGTCCTGAATGCGAATCGGCATTGCGAGAAATAAAATAGGCTGTCTCAAAAGGGTGAGACAGCCTATTTTTATTCGGTTAGCGTAATTGTATGCGCTTTGATGCAGAACGTATTCTAAATATTGATACGGCCTCTTTGAATAATTAGGCGAATCGAACAACTCGGACTTACCATCTCGAAGTGCTGATTAGTCGTATCAAGCTAAAAAATAGAACTATTTATAGTTTTTCAGCCGATTTGGCTGCGATTTTATTGAGACGTTTTCTTAAGTCTTCGATGAGTTGATCTGCGCTATCCTCACAAAGTGGAAGAACTTTCTCAGGCTTCATAATTGGAATACCGCCAACAACAGCCACGGTTCCTTTTGACTTTGCATTCTCATTCACTGTAAAAACCTTATCGCCCTTTTTATTCCAGACTTTCATACGGCAAAATGCATTGACTCCAGCAGCGCCAGTTCCGCCGACAGCTATTTTCTGAACCATCGAAAAATCGAGATAAACGAACATCACTCCGTCCACCTTGTCGCCGAAAATTTCCAGCATACGCTTTTCATTGCGCTTTTCAGATTTCGACCACATTTCGAGAAGCGGCTTGTATCCATCCACTGTGGCATAACGTTGCATGAGCTTGTTCCGGTCTTTGTCTGCCGTTTCATCCCAAAAGCTTTCGTAAGTTTTATAGCTCTCGTTTCCGATTACTTCAGACTCCGGAAGGAGGTCAAATGGAAACTGTTTGGCGTACTCATTAAAGAACACGTCATGGAATTTGGTAAGCACCTTCTTTATGTCAAAGGCGGGGTCTTCAGCAAGCGTAGCAACAGAAGAAAGCATGGCGGCATCACTGCCAATGCCTGACATATCGATCCATTTGTCGCAATAGAAAGTTACCACAGCTACCTTTTTACGCTGAGCGTTGGCAGAAAAATGTGCACCGAATAACATCAATGCGATTAGAACTAATTTGAATTGTTTCATGAAAAATGGGTTTTATTATTTTGTAAATGTATTGATATATGCAGGACGATGCTGCGTTTATAATGATCGATAAGCTGGCCTCAAAAACAACAAGAACGATCTACATCAAATAACAAGAGGCTGCCCTTTGAGGCAGCCTCTCATCATTCGTTTATATCATGCTGTTATTTACGAAGCAGGGTAAATTGGCCCTCGTAGTATTGCATTCCAGATTCTTGGTTATGTCCAAAAATGTAATAATAGGTTCCTTCAGCTTGATCGCGGCCCGTCCAGCTGTTGTTGTAGCTCGAGCTTTCATAGACCAATGTTCCCCAACGATCAAAAATTTGCATGGTGCTGCCCGGGAAATTCTCCACTCCATCAATGACAAAGGCTTCGTTGAGGCCATCGCTATTGGGCGTAAATACATTCGGGATCTTAATCTCACAGACTTCATCAATCGCCTCAAATGGCGTAGTTGAGAAGAATCCACACTGGGGCTCGGTTACAACAATGTAATGTGTGCCTGAGTCTCCTACAAAGAAGGTTCCCAAATCGTTGGAAGAAAGTTCATCGAGAGGGTTAGTGCTTTGGTAATAGAGTGTGTACAGATAATCGCCTCCATCAATACCCACATCAATGGATGCTTGCTCGCCGATGCAGAAAATGACAAGGTCTTGAACCACTCCTGGAGGCACATCAGGCACCACTGCCCTGACGGTGTCAGTGCCCACGCACGTGGGGAATTGAGTTGGAAATACGGTCACGGCATAATCAAAATCGTCACTCGTAGCACCTGCAATCAATGTAGGATCGGCAGCTGAGCTGGAGACAAAATCAGATGCCGGTGTCCAAACATAGGAGTA
>JAIYCK010000185.1 GCA_027488055.1 Flavobacteriales bacterium
GATTAATTTTGAATTATGAGAATATCGATTTTATTGATCTTTTGTATCGTTCAACTGACGGGTTATGCCCAAAAGCAAGACTTCAAGGACTACTATCCCAATGGAAAATTGCGCAGTGAAGGAGCTTATTTGTATGGCTTTGAAGATGGTCTTTGGAAGTATTACGCAGAAGATGGCAGGTTGACAGAATCGACCCATTATAAAAAGGGTAAAATGCACGGTGCGGTGACCCAATATCATTCCAACGGAAGGATCATGATAGAGGGTTATTTTAAGAATGATTTACAGGATAGTATTCAGCGCACTTTTTCAATGGACTCCGTTATTTTGGAGCAGGGTTATTATGCTGCGGGCAAGAAAATGGGTCAATGGGTCTATTTTTCGTTCTCGAGTGATACTCTATTGGTTGAAATGCACGAAGAAAACGTGGTTCGAATCATCAAGCAATGCACAAAACCGAATGAATGTTCGATTGTCAATGGTAAGGGCGTAGTGCTCGAGTATTTTGAAAATGGGAAGCTGAAGAAGAAGGTGACTTATGATGATGGGTTGCGCAATGGAGAATCTACGGCATACTATTCCAGCGGGCTCGTTCGAGAGTCTGGGATGTATGAGCATGACGCGCGAGAAGGCGAGCATTTAGAATATTTTCCGAGCCAAAAACTGAAGCAAAGAGCTCACTACAAGAAAGGGATTTTGCATGGGTTATTGGAGGATTATTATACCAACGGCCAACTCAATGCCAAAGGCATGAATGATATGGGTAAGAAAACGGGTGAGTGGGTATGGTACACGCAATCGGGGGTGGTCGAAATGCAGGGTTCCTTCAAAAACGATGTGCAAGATGGTGAATGGAAGTATTACTATGAAGATGGTCATCTACAAAGCAAGGGACTCTATGCAGATGGAAAGTTGGATGGCAAATGGGAGTACTTTTATATCAATGGTATAACGTGGAAATCGGGCCAATTCAGCAAAGGGTTGAAACAGGGACAATGGGATTATTATTTTGAGAACGGCAAAACTTTGATGACTGGCAAATTTGTAAATGATTTGGAGGAAGGCGAATGGCAAAGTTGGTTTGAAAATGGTTCAAAGAAAGATATTGGGAATTATAAAGGCGGCAAGATGTCGGGGAAATGGTCGGGATGGTATCCCAATGGAATCAAAAACTACGAAGGCTCTTGGCTGATTAAGAAAGGGAAGAATGCTTATGTGGAGAAGTGGAGCAAGGTGTATAAGATGAATCCTGATTCTGTGCAGACCTCTGAAATCACAGAGACGAAAGTGGGCGAATGGACCTATTATAGGGATAGTGGAATGATTGAACGAAAGGAGACATATAGCAATGATGGATCGCTCAATGGGGAGGTGGAAATTTACAATGTCGCGGGTAAATTGGAGTCCAAAGGTTCCTATAAAAATGGGAAGAATCATGGGAAATGGGTGTATTACTACCCATTTGGAGCACTATTGCGCGAGTGTGAATACAAAGACGGAAAGTTGGACGGCAAAAGCGTGATGTATACAGCCAAAGGACGTATTCAAGAGGCGTGCGAATACCAAGCCAACAAGCCCAATGGCACCTATACACTCTATGATGAGCAAACGGGCAAGGTGGTGTTGAAGCAGATCTATGAGCAGGGCAGAGTAGTTAAAGTACTTGAAGGAAGTCCCGTTCGCAAGTAGCATAATCATGCACCACACTCAGCGTTTTAGTCCATGCGCTTTGCCTCAAATTGAACCTCATCGCGATGGCCTTGTTCGTCCAATATCGCGATGGTATGCCACCCCTCTGTAGGCATGAATTCCATTTGATGAATCGTGTGGGTTTCACCCATGTATTGATTGTCCAAATGCCAGAATAATTTTTGATCTGGAGACTGATGTGTCGCTTGGAAGACGATGGGCACAATCTGACCATTGAGTCCCTTGGATAGATAGATCGTGGAAGCCCTGCGAGGATAGATAATTCCCAACAATGAGGATTCTCCTGCACACAGCGGATGCATTGGAGGCGCAGAGAGGTAGTCTGGATGTTTGCTTTTATAATAATAGGCTTGCACGGGGGGCACTTCGAAGTGCGTCTGAGCAATCATTTGATGCGGAGGAAAACAGTTGCTATTCACTTGTAGACCCGTGTTGGGATCGATGAACAACAATTTGTGATAGTCACATGCATTTGTATGCATGCCGGCAAAGGGTATCCATTGCCAATGCGAATCAATACAGTTTTCACCTTTTCGCATGCCACTCTGTGCGCATATTTCAGTCAGTTTCAATTCATTTTGTGGCATTGTCAATACCTCTTTGTGATCGAGTAATTTAAACAAGTCAAATAGGATAGGTGCTGCTGTTTGAACGCCTGTCAAACCTGGTCTGCCAGTGCCATCGGCGTTGCCAATCCACACACTTATGACAAATTCAGCGGTACTTCCTACAGCCCACGCATCTCTGTTGCCGAAACTTGTTCCTGTTTTCCAGGCGATGGGTACGGCAGAATCATACCCTTGCCAACCCAATTCACTATCGGGCCTATTTACCTTCATGAGAGCCTGATAGGTGCACCATACCGCCGCAGCGTTTAGGGGGCGATACACAGTAAGCTCGTCTGAATATGCTGTTGGGAGAACGCTTTGTCTTGCATAGTTATCTATTGGTTCGCTTCCAGGAGATTGCGCATTGGTATGCAATACACGTCCCATTCCGGCATACAATCGAGTGATATCCCACAAGCTGCTTTCAGCTCCACCGAGAATAATGGAAAGACCATAGTCGTCTGCTGGTCGATTGATGTGATGCAATCCCAAACGTTGAAGGAGGTACATAAAGCGAGGGTATCCATATTGCTGAAGCATCACGACCGCAGGAATATTGAGCGAACGCGAAAGGGCATTGGAGGCGGGAACCAAGCCATCGTATGTTTCAAAGTAGTTTTTGGGTGCGAATCCATTGAATTGGATCGGGATGTCATCAATTAAAGTTTCAGGAAGGATGGCACCTTCTTGCAGCATGGCAGCGTAAAGTATTGGCTTGAGTATGCTTCCTGTGCTGCGAGGCGCATGTATAATGTCTACCATCCCTTGATGTTGTTGCCCCAACCCAGGCGTGTTACCATGGTACATCAGCACTTGACCTGTTTTTACATCTACAATCATAGCAGCGCAATTGTGGATCATGTTGGCCTGATGGGTGACCATATGTTGCGAAAGGATGCGTGAAGCATTTTTTTGTAGATCGGGATCAATGGTGGTTTGGAAACGCTTTTGGTCCGGGTACTTTTGGATCAGATAGTCCAATAAATGCGGAGCAAACTGAGGCAGGGGAGAGGGCTTTTGCGGAATGACTTCGGTCAAAGATTGTTCTAATTCTTGCGGAGATAAAACGCCTTGAGCGTTTAATTTTTGAAGAATGAAATTTCGCTTGGCGATCAATCTTGTTTGCGATTTACCAGGATAGATAAGGGATGGAGCATTGGGCAGTGCTGCCAATGTCGCGCACTCGGCCCACGAAAGCTGGGCAGATGGGCGACCATAATAGCGCCAAGCTGCCGCTTCAAGGCCAACGACGTTGCCACCGAACGGAGCATGAGCGGCATACATACTGACAATTTCTTCTTTGCTATAGGATTGCTCAATTTGCCAAGCCATGATCATTTCGATGCATTTCTCCCACCATGTGCGTGGAGGGTTTTTACGGGCCATACGAGCCAATTGCATAGTGATGGTGCTGCCTCCACTGACAATTCGATTTTCGGTTAGGTTTTGGTGCATGGCCCTTACAATAGAGGGGATGTAGACACCATTGTGGCCTAGGAATGCATTGTCTTCGAAGGCGATGAGGCATGCGAGGTATTTGTGTTCGGTGGATCCATCGCTAGGAAAGCGCCATTGACCATCGCTAGCTATACTGGCGCCAAGCAACTCTTGATTGGCACTCAGCACAATGTGGCTGTAAGGATCATCAAACCATTGAAAGCGCCATTTGCTGCCCAATAAAAGGCAAAGCAATGCAATGAATACCCAAATGCTGCGGCGGTATTTCAATAAAGAGCGCACAATCGATCTCAATTAGTGGGCCATGAGAGCCTCTATCTCTTCCACTTCTGTCGGGAAGTCTTTGAATAGATCGATGTTACCAGATGATCGTATCACAATGTTATTCTCAATGCGTATTCCAATGTTTTCGGCAGGAATATAAATTCCCGGTTCTACTGTGAACACGTGACCTTCCTCGATGGGTTTGTGCCAATGTCCTACATCATGCACATCAAGACCGAGGAAATGCGAAGTCCCATGCATAAAATATTTTTTATATGCTGGCCATTCGGGGTTTTGATTTTTGACATCGTCAGTTGTGATCAGTTTGAGATCTAACAATTCTTTGGTCATGAGTTCACCTACAGCGAGGTGGTATTCACCCATCATAAGACCGGGCTTAAGGAGTTTCTTTGCGGCCTGCATTACGCGAAGCACTGCATTATAGATTTCCCTTTGACGTGCTGAAAATTTACCGTTGACGGGGATACATCGGGTCATGTCTGCACAGTAATTGCCATATTCGGCTCCCACATCCATCAGCAAAAGATCGCCATCTTTACACACCTTGTCGTTTTCGATATAGTGCAATACACAGGCACTTGAGCCACTTGCGATGATTGGTGTATAGGCGAATCCGCGTGATCCACTGCGCAAGAACTCGTGCATATACTCGGCTTCAATTTCGTATTCCATCACACCAGGCTTTACAAAACCGAGCGTTCGTTCGAATCCAGCGCGTGTAATGTCGATGGCCTTTTGTAATTGAGCAATTTCTTCGGGATGCTTGATGGCGCGCAACGCGTATGATATGGGTGCGCTGCGATGAATGGCATAATGAGGAAATTCATTTCGAAACCATTTTGAGAAACGCATTTCGCGTGTTTCAACCTCGACACTTGCTCTCATGTGTGGATTGTCGTTGAGATAGACACCTTCTGCCTCAGCGAGCAAAGTGCGAAGGGTGCGCTCGAAATCCTTGATCCAAATGATGGTTTGTATACCGGTGCGCTCTCTCGCTTGCTCTTTGGTGAGTTTGGCGCCTTCCCAGATAGCGATGAGTTCGCTGGTTTCTTTTAAGAAAAGGATCTCGCGGTGCGCTGGATTGGTGGCATGAGGAAACATGACAAGCATGGATTCTTCCTGATCCACTCCGGTAAAATAAAATAGATCGCTAGCTTGCTTGAAAGGCAGATGACCATCGGCGCCAGTAGGGTAGGTATCGTTGGAACAATAAATGGCCAAGCAACGCTCTTTCATGTGTGCTTGAAAATTAGCACGCGCTGAAGAATAAAATTGAGAACTTAATGGGGTATAACGCATAGTGGAATTCTTAAGAGATAAAATGCCATTTCATAACATCGTCTTCTGCAATGTCGTGAATGGCTGATTTGCCAATGACTTGATGGATATCTTTGGGTGAAATACCACTTGCGGGGCGTTTCCATGTGAGATCGGCCATTTCAATTTTTTGACCCGCAGGGATTGCACGTGCTGCAACCAAACTGCGTCGAGCGTTGGCGCGCGCAGGAGCTTCACTTTCTAGGGCCTTCATTTCGAATGTGCCCA
>JAIYCK010000126.1 GCA_027488055.1 Flavobacteriales bacterium
GGGCGATGTACTGAACATTGCCCAACATGAATACCAAATGATTTCAGATTTCGCTATGGATAAAACGCCTAGCGAAATTAATGAACCCTATTTCCTTACCTTTAATAATACAGGCGAGGGTTATGGTAAGGTAATTGTAAAGCCCGATTTGCAAGGCACTATAAGATTACTGCATTTGCCGAGTATTAATAATTACATTATCAAGTATAAAGGCAAAGCTAAGTATTGGCTCAATGCCCAATCAATGCCTAATGGAAGGATTTTCAATTTTTCCACAGGAAGCATTCTAAGGGGGGCTAAGCTGGCACCAATCTACTTTTCAGATGTGGTGGCTGCTTTTAGTGGTAATGCCTATGCCAATCCTATCGTTTTTGAGGTTAAGGATATAGCTTACCAGTTTGTTGGTGGTAAGGTGGGGCTTCACCCATTTTCAATGACCGAAGAAAGTGGTAATCTGGTAGGCATTATGGGTCCTTCCGGTGCGGGAAAAAGCACCTTGATCGATGCATTGGGTATGCTGCTGATCGAGCAAGGGTTGCGGGTGGCTGTGCTCGCCATCGACCCGTCCAGTCCCGTGAGCAAGGGCAGCATTTTGGGCGACAAAACCAGGATGGAGCGACTGAGCATGAGAGAACAGGCCTTCGTGCGCCCGAGTGCCAATTACAACTCCCTCGGAGGGGTGGCCAAAAGCACCCGCGAAGCCATGCACCTGTGCGAATTGGCGGGCTACGACATCATCATCATTGAAACCGTTGGCGTGGGCCAAAGCGAAATTGCAGTGCGCGAGATGTGCGATTATTTCCTGTTGTTGCTGCTTGCCGGCGCGGGCGATCAGTTGCAGGGCATCAAACGCGGCATCATGGAAATATGCGATGGCATAGCCATCACCAAGGCCGATGGCATCAACGCTCCTGCGGCGCACAATGCGGTGGCTGAATTTACCTCTGCCGTGCACTTTTTCCCCGCCAAGGATCATGGCTTGATGCCCAAGGTGCTGGCCGTATCGGCCATCGAAGGCAAGGGCATCGACGCCTTGTGGCAAAGCATACAGGGTGCATATACCTACCTCGACGAACGCGGTCAAATCGATGCATTGCGCCAACAACAATATCTATCGTGGCTCCACGAAATGCTGAAGGAACAGACCATCCAGGCGTTCTATGCAGCCCATGCGCAAGCCATCGAAGAAGCTGAACACAAAATCAAAAACCTGCAATCCACTCCGTATGTGGAGGCGGCGCACATTCTAAAAAACATTCCATGAGCTCATTCCCCATCGTGCATGTGTGGAGCGATATCGCTTGTCCCTTTTGTTACATTGGCAAAAAACGCCTTTTGCAGGTGCTTCCCTCGGATGCGGCGATTCGCTGGCACAGCTTTGTGTTGCAGCCGAATCAAGTCACCAACCCGGCTATCACCCTAAACCAATTTTTGGCGCAATCAAAGGGCTGGTCCGAAGCGCAAACGGCTCAGATCCAACACGACGTAACCGCCATGGCAGCAAAGGACGACATCCTGATGCGCATGGACAAAGTCATTCCAGCCAATACCATCCAAGCGCATTTGCTCATCCAAATGCACGCCGTCTTGCCAAGCGCCACCGCCGTGGTGGAACGATTGTTCAAAGCCTATTTCGAGGAAGGCCTCAATGTGGATGATCCAGCGATCCTCGAACGCATCCATTTTGAATGCGGAGGCGATGCGGAACAATGGAGCATGCGCGAACATCCGCAGTGGAGAAAAGACCTTGAAAAAGACCTGCATCAAGCCGCTCAAATGGGCGTTCGGGGTGTGCCTTTCACGTATTTCGAAAATCACTTCACCATCAGCGGAGCGCAAGAACCCCGCGTTTTTGAGCAAGCTGTAGCCCAACTCATGGCACAATAGGTCCAAAAAGCGCTGTGTGACTTGTCAATTGCGTGGCTATAATTTTGATTCGCTGGCTTTCTTTGCCCCGATTTGTTGCGGTATATTCGCGCCAAGAGATTCAATATACAATCCATGCAAGTCGTTCAGCCATATACCCCACAGAATAAAATACGTATTGTAACCGCCGCCTCGCTTTTCGATGGCCACGATGCTGCGATCAATATCATGCGCCGCATCATCCAAAGCACCGGTTGCGAAGTCATCCATTTGGGTCACGACCGCAGCGTGGATGAGGTGGTCAATTGCGCCATTCAAGAGGATGCGCAGGCCATTGCCATGACCAGCTACCAAGGTGGTCACAATGAGTATTTCAAATACATGTACGATCTGCTGAAAGAGCGCGGAGCGGGACATATCAAAATATTTGGTGGCGGCGGCGGAACCATTCTGCCCGAGGAAATAGCTGACTTGCACCGACATGGCATTGCGCGCATTTATCACCCAGACGATGGCCGTTCGATGGGATTGCAAGGCATGATCAATGACTTGGTACAACAAAGTGATTTTCCCACTGGGCGCGATCTCACCAATGAAGCAGCGGAATTGTCGGTGACCAATCACGGGGCCATCGCGCGCTTGATTTCAGCCGCCGAAAATTTCCCCGAGCTGCACGCGGATGTGCTTTCAGCCTTGCGCACACAGGCCAATAAAGCGACGGCCAATGGTTCCAAAGTGATTCCCGTGCTCGGTATTACAGGCACTGGCGGCTCTGGCAAGTCCAGCATGGTAGACGAAATCGTGCGCCGTTTTCTCCTCGATTTCCCCGACAAGCACATTGGACTCATTTCGGTAGATCCATCCAAACGCAAGACAGGTGGTGCGCTCTTGGGCGATCGCATTCGGATGAATGCCATCAACCATCCCCGCGTGTACATGCGCTCGCTGGCTACTCGCCAAAGCAACTTGGCCTTGTCCAAGCACGTGGCCGAAGCGGTCGCCATTCTCAAAGCGGCTTCCTTCGATTTGATTATCCTCGAGACATCGGGCATTGGCCAAAGCGATACCGAGATCATGGACCACAGCGATGTGGCCTTGTACATCATGACCCCTGAATTTGGGGCGGCGACGCAACTTGAAAAAATCGATATGCTCGATTTCGCCGATGTGGTGGCCATCAACAAGTTCGACAAACGCGGCGCGCAAGATGCCTTGCGCGATGTGCGCAAACAATACAAGCGCAACCACCAATTGTGGGATGCCGAAGACGATACCTTGCCCGTGGTGGGCACCATCGCCTCGCAGTTCAATGATCCCGGCACCAACCGCCTCTATGTTTCGTTGATCAATAAGATTGCCGAAAAAACAAATGCCCCGCTCAACTCCACCTTTGCTTCGTCGGCCGAAATGAGCGAGAAAATATTCATCATTCCACCAAGTCGTACACGTTATTTGAGCGAAATAGCGGAAAGTAACCGTGGCTATGATCAGTGGGTCAACA
>JAIYCK010000405.1 GCA_027488055.1 Flavobacteriales bacterium
CGCTCTCCATACTGATCCCTAACTGCTCCCTCATATAAATAGCGTTGCAATGGCAAGGTAATGGCGTTGCCCGTTCCATACACGAATACAAATCCAAAATCCAAACGCTTGGCTATTTTATAATTCAAGACCACACTCACATCGTGTCGTCGGTCCCAACGAGGCGAGAAGGGATCACCATTATCGATGTCGTCAAAAAAACGGGTTGTTTTGGCCAATGTATAGCCCACCCATCCGTTAAGGCGACCCACGCTTTTCTTTACAAAAAACTCAATACCGTAACTCTCGCCTCTCCCAAAAACCAAAAGATTGTCAATATTGTCGTTGATCGTTTGCTCGGGTGACGAACCTTCAGCATATTCTGTTTGGCTTTGCATGGTCTTGTAATACACTTCCACGCTGGTCTCAAAAGTGTCGTTTTTAAAGTTTCTGAAATAGCCCAAACTCACTTGATTGCCAATTTGTGGGGGGAGCTTGTCCGTGCTTGGAAGCCAGACGTCTGTAGGCAGCGATGTCGGTGAGAGACTTGTCAAATGGATGTACTGATAATTCCGCATGTACCCACCTTTGATGCTGCTGTGTTTGTCAATCGAATATCTGAAATTGATGCGCGGTTCAAATCCACCATATTGCTGGACCTTGTCGCCTTTTTCATATTCTACGATTGAAGGAGGTTCTGGGGTGCCTAATCCATCATCTTGTGCTTTGATGTATCTGGTAAATGGACCTACATGCATGAACACACTGTACCGCAGGCCTGCGTTCACTCTCAAGTGCTCGTTGATATCATATTCATCGAGCACATAGACCGCTGTTTCATGGCTGTGTAATTCGACTTTTTCGCCGGTGTTGAATTCGGTTTCTCCACTGCGTGCATACACGTTGTTGGGAGTAAACAAATGCTTGGTATATTCTGCACCCCACTTGATTTGATGCAAATAATTGGGATAATAATTCCACTGGACTTTGCCACCAAGATCACGGATACCGCTATTGAGCGAAAAAACAAAATCTTCCTGACCGCCTTCGAAAGAGAAACGATAGTCTGTAAACGTGGCAATCGCATTCATGAATAGTTTTGGATTGTGCACACGATTCCAACGCAAGGTGCCCGTGCTATTACCCCATGGAATCTTGGTGCTAAATCCTGTTTGCTTGCTGCTAAATCCAAACACATCACGGCCGAAATAACCACTTAAAAACAGTTGGTCTTTTTCGCCAAGACGGTAGTTGACTTTAGCGTTGAGATCATAGAAGTAATAGCCGGAACCGCCAAAATTACTCTCTGGGTTGATGAAGGGTTTCAGCAATACATCAATGTAGGTTCTGCGCATCGACAGAATAAAAGAACTCGTATCCTTCTTGATCGGCCCTTCAATGGTCATTCGCGTTGCGATGGTGCCAATGCCCCCGGTGACTTTGTATTCTTTGGAATTTCCTTCTTTCAGCGCCACGTCCACCACCGACGCCAAGCGGGTACCATAGTTTGCAGGCACTCCTCCTTTGGTCAATTCTAGGTTTTTTACAGCATCGGCATTGAAGACAGAAAAGAATCCGAATAGGTGGGATGCGTTGTAAACGGTTGCATTGTCTAATAATATTAAATTTTGGTCCACCCCACCTCCTCTCACATAGAATCCCGCATTGCCTTCGCCTGCCGTTTGCACGCCGGGAAGGAGCGTGATCGTTTTGATGATGTCCACTTCGCCTAATAAAACGGGCAGTTTTTTAATACTTTCCACTTCCAATCCGATTTTACCCACGTCGGTGCTGCGGGTATTGTCGCTTTTGTTGCCTTCAATATTAACGGTTTTCAGTTCTTTGCTCTGTGGTTCCAAGGAGACGCTCATTTTTAAGTCAGCGTTCAATTGCACTTCTTTGGTGAGGGTTGTATAGCCGATCATGCTGAACTCCAAAGTGGTAAGTCCTTGGGGCAGTGTAAGACTGTAGAAGCCGTAAACGTTGCAACTTGTCCCTTTTTGCGTGTTTTTAGCCATCACCAACGCGCCGATCAAACTTTCACCAGTCGTGGCGTCGCGCACCTCGCCGCTCAGCGTGAAACTGGCTTGTGCATAACTACCAAAAAAGGTGAAAACCATTGCAATGAACAAAATTGCGCGGAGCATAAAAAAGTATTTAGAGCGCAAGTTAAATCCAAAACGCGATGTGCATGGGCCGCTTTGATGCTGAGGTCGAGCGAAGGTTGATGCAATTCGAAGGAAACCCTTGTAGCACCTCGTAGGCAGTGACCATAAAATTTTCGTTAAACAAATAAAAAACCATAGGAATCCATCATGAAGTAAGGAATAATTTTGCTGTTGGAACAAAAGGATATTCTTTTGCAAAAACCTTCTGACGGGCCGATGGCCTTCATGAACCACCAACTATAGAAAATGAAATGTGATTGGAATGCTAGTCTGCTTAAGCAAAATTGTGCTTTGTTACTCGCATGTGTATTTGTTTTCTCAGCATCAGTTACTGTAGCTCAATACGAGCCAAAACATGTATCGGCTATTCGCACTCAGGTACCAATCAAATTGGATGGGATATTAAGCGAATCTTGCTGGTCGGAGGCCCCAATTGCCAAGGATTTTATCATTGATCGTCCCACTCCAGGGGTGGCCATGCCTTTTCAAACAGAGGTGAAAATAGTGTATTCAGATATCGCCCTTTATATCGGGATTTACAATCATGATCCAGCTCCGGATAGCATTATGAAACAGCTTACGGGCAGAGACCAAGAGGGCAATAGCGATTATTGTGGATGCACCATTAGCTGCTACCGCGATGGGGTCAATGGATTCACATTCGTTTCTTCACCAACAGGCGAACAATGGGACGCCCGCGAAAACAGTGAGAGCGGAGAAGATGTCTCATGGAATGCCATTTGGGATGTGCGTACTACCATTGCAAGGGATGGATGGATTGCAGAATTTATGATTCCTTTTGCGGCGATTCGTTTTCCCGAAAATGATCAACAGAATTGGAACATTAATTTTTTCAGAGAAATCCGACGCACAAGGCAGCATGCCTTCTGGAAAGGAGTAGATCCATTGGTAAGTGGATACCTCACCCAAATGGGCACCATTGATGGCATCAACAATGTAAAAGCCCCAGCGCGTATTTTTCTGAATCCATATGCAAGCTCGTACTACGTGCGCAGCGAAAACAGCGATTACAAACTCAGCGATGGATTCAATTACAATGGTGGACTGGATTTGAAATTGGGGCTGGGACCTGCATTCACACTGGACGCTACGCTGATACCTGACTTCGGGCAAACGCTGTCCGATCAATTGATATTGAACCTATCGGCCTTTGATATACAATTCAACGAGAATCGTCAGTTTTTTATTGAGGGTACGGATTTGTTTAATAAGACGGGCATTTTTTATTCCAGACGAATTGGCTTTGATCAACCCATCGGTTTTTATTCTGTTTATGATCAATTGAATGAGGATGAAGAGGTGGTAGAAAACCCCGTACAAGATCAAGTGATCAATGCCATGAAGGTGACAGGGCGCGATTCAAAAGGTCTTGGGATCGGGGTATTCAATGGGATTACCGCAGGATCGAATGCCACTGTTCGGAACATTGAAACGGGCGAAGAGCGACAAATCCGAACGAGTGGATTGACAAACTACAACGCCTTTGTGTTGGATCAAAACTTGCCCAACAACTCCTATATCAATGTGATGAATACCAATGTGCTTCGTCAAGGCAGCGATTATGATGCGAATGTCACAGCGTTTCAATTTGATTTGCGCAACAAGCAGAATAGATTTAGTTTGAATGGATCAGGTGCAATTAGTCAGAAGTATGGACAAGCTTACAAAGATTATGAGGATCCTTCTGATAGAGGTTTTAAGAATTCATTTTATTTCAGTAAAATAGACGGTCAATGGACGTGGAATACAGGATATTATTTGGAAAGTAAATACTATGATCCCAATGACTTGGGATTTCTCCAAGCTCCTAACTCCGCGGGATATTGGGGTGAGCTAAACTATAATATTTACAAGCCATTTGGCAATTTCAATAGCTTGTGGAGTAGTTTGAATGTGAGCTACAATAATCTGTATGATCCATATGCTTTCACGGATGTAAACGTGACAGGTAACATAGGCCTCAATACCAAGAAATTTTTTACCTTCAATATAATGTACGAAGGGTCGCCTGTTCGTGGTTACGATTATTTCGAACCCCGCGTGGAAGGAAGGGTTTTTCGGACTTACACCAATCATATGATGGGAGGATGGATTAGCACAGACTATCGAAAACGTATCGCTCTGGACGCGAGTGTCTTCTATACAACGTACGAGAATCCAGGACGATATGCTTTCAACTGGAGATTTCCTCCTCGTTTTCGAATCAATGATCGTTTGTTTATCACGTATGTGTACAGCAGTCAAAACCATTACAACGATTTAGGTTTTGCCTACGCCTATGAGGATGAAGATGCATTAAATCCCCTTTTTGGCCGCCGTGATGTCATTTCCCATACCAATGTCTTGAGTGTAAACTACGCATTCAATCCTTATATGACTTTGAATACACGGGTGCGCCATTATTGGGGATATAGCGATTTCAAGTCGTTCTATTCATTGCTGAACGATGGATATTTGGCTGATTTGGATGCAGAGGCGTCCAATCTCAACTTCAATTCATTTACCATCGATATGGTGTATAAATGGATATTCGTACCTGGCAGTGAATTGACCTTTGTTTGGAAGAAGGCCATTGTGAATAGCAATAACACGATACCCAGCTCGTTGTCAGATGATCTGACATTTACGATGGGACTTCCGCAGCAAAATAGCTTCAGTATCCGTGTCAGCTATTTCTTGGATTATCACAAAATGATGAATACCTTTAATTCCAAAAGGAAGCAGATTTAATGCAAAGTATTCGCTGTTTTTTATGCATCGCCTGTTTTGTATGGGCCGTGCAGTCCAAAGCTCAGACTTATTTCACTGCCTTTGGTTTGCGTGCAGGTACGGAGTTGGGATTTACCCTGCAGCAAAAGGCTTGGAAGACTGGTACCGTGGAGGCAATCGTTACTACCAACCGATTTAGATGGCAGATGCAAGGCATCGTAGAATATCATCGACGATTTATCGGGAGGCGCTTCAATGTATACATGGGTATGGGCCCACACTACGGGGAAATCATAGGAGGTGGCAGCTACGCGGGCATTACTCCCATTGTTGGAGTGGAACTCACTGCTTTTGGCCTTAATTTTTCCTATGACTATAAACCTTCTTTCAATGTTTTTCATGGACAAGATGTGATTTACCATGATTCGGGTTTGTCTATCAGGTTGATCTTGATCAAAGAAAAAAAGAACAAATGGCTTAAGAATCTATTTGATTGAATTTTAGTGTTTTGCGTGTAAATTTACAGGTTACGATGTGGATCATGCAACCATATTTATTCACTTCGTGTTATATTTAAGAGAATGCAAATGGATGTCCAAAAAGAAATGATTGACGGTTGTGTCAAAGGCCTCAAAAAGGCCCAAGATCAACTCTATAAGCGCTACGCGTCATTGCTATTTGGTATTTGCTTGCGTTACACGAAGAATAGAATGGAGGCGCAAGACGTGTTGCAGGAGGTGTTTGTGAAAATTTATGGTCACATTCATACCTATCATCACGATGGTAGTTTTGAGGGATGGCTTCGTCGGATTGCAGTTAATACAAGTATTACCAATTATCGGAAGAACTTGAAGCATGCTTATCAAGAAGACGTGGAAAGCGGAGTCATTGGCAAAGATGAGCCAACCGCGATTGAGGATTTAGAATATACAGCCGAAGAAATGCTCTCATGTATCGAGAAGCTGCCAACAGGTTATAAAACGGTATTTAATTTATATGTGATTGAAGGCTTTCTGCACA
>JAIYCK010000237.1 GCA_027488055.1 Flavobacteriales bacterium
AACTACTCTGGTTAGCAATGACAACTTCGCCAAAATAACAAATTTGTGATGCACTGATTTCGAAATCTGCATAGGGTTTAGGATACACCGTAAGCACATTGGAAATCGTATCGGAGCAGCCAAATGTACTTGTAGCAATCAATGTCACTTGATCGTTATACAACGTATCACTTGAATTGAGATAACTATTAGCCACACTGACTTCGGACGATTGCATTCCACTAGCAAACTGCCATGTATAATATGAAGCATTCAAAGACGAGCTGCTCAAATTGAATGCTGCAGGCGAGCACTGCGCAGGTGGCACTGTAAATTGCGCCGACACACCCGGATACACTGTGATGATGGCGTCTGCCGTTTCGCTGCATCCGTATGAATTAGATGCATTCAATGTGAGTGTAAATTGCTCAGGAGCATTACCTGAATTAGTATACAAATGAGTATGTATGCTGTCGGCAAGTATTGCTGTCTGACCATCATCATAGTTCCAACTATAGGTCTCACCATATAGACTCATATTGGTGATCTGCACATTTCCCGTATGACAGAAATAATTAGTATCCAATTCAAATTGGGCAATGGGTTTAGGATAAACAATCAATGTATGCGCTATTGTATCAGAACACCCATACGGTGAGGTAGCGATTAAACTCACTGGATACTCCATGATAGTATCACTGTTATTCACCAATTCCACTTGAAATTGATTGCCTTGTTGTGCAATTCCATTTGCAACCCATTGCACAATAGATGCATTAACCGATCCATTCAACATGCTAAAGTTTGCAGGTGAACATTGCGGGCTTGGCGCTATGAAATTAGCCACAGGCATTGGAAATATCTGAATTGTTTGCTGTCCAATCTCCATGCATCCAGCCTCATTAGTTGCGATTGCAGATAGAGTTTGACTCAACAAAGTGCCTTCATTGTTCTCATATACATGTGTCAACAATGAATCCAGTGAGTTTAACATAGTGCCATCACCGAATGACCATTCGATTTGATCGGCATACAAACTCGAATTGGTAATTTCTATTTGCAGCGGCGTGCAACCAGAAATCGTATTTAATCCAAAAATCAACTCCGGGGTAGGATGCACCACCACATCGTGACTTGTTGTATCAGAGCAGCCATTAGAAGAATGTGCGACCAATGTCACCATCAAAGTATCCGAAACTCCGTCGGAATTAAGGTAGCTGGCATTGGGCTGAAAAGCGACTGATTGGATGCCATTGCCCAAATCCCAGAAATATGAATTTGCATTCTCTGACAGATTCAAAAATGTTAAGTTGGCAGGAGCACAAAATTCTGCGGGATCAGCAAAATCAGCTATTACACCAGGATGTATAGTGACTATTTGCTGAAATGTATCTTCACAACCCTCGTCTGTAGTGGCAGTCAGCGTCAAAGTGCGGCTTTGTGTCACATCACTTGTATTGGTATAGATGTAATCCAATGCCACAAAATTGCTGTCAAGTAGGTTACCATCACCAAAATTCCATTCGTATTGATCTGCACTATAAGACCCATTGTTGATGGTCGTCTCAACAGGAGAGCAACCATCAGCCTGATTCAACGTGAACTGAGCAACGGGGGTATGATAAATTGTGATGACCGAAGAGGCCGTGTCCACACAACCAAACGGCGATACTCCAGTCAATGTAACCAAGAATGCCTCAGTTTCTGTGCTGTTGTTTACATAGGTATGTTGCGGAATGATCGCTGTTGACCCCGTACCATCGCCAAAATCCCAAGTATATTGCTGCACGCCGGGAACAAATGGCAGAACTACGGTTTGCGGGCTGCATCCAGATGACCCAGAGAGATCAAAATCCAAATTCAATAATGGATACACGATAATCGGGTGTGATATGGTATCACTGCATCCATTATCATTAATTGCAATCAACTGTACATCATAACTCACAACAAATCCACTGGTATTATTATATAGGTGATTTGCATCCTCTTGATTGGAGAAGTTACCATCATCAAAATCCCACGCATAACTGTCCGCGTACATTGAAGTATTGATGAAACTAGCTATGTATGGACTGCATCCGGGTGGATTCAAATTATCTATGAAGCCTGCATGAGCATTGTGCAATAACTCGATACTCAATGTATCGTAACCACCGCATCCAAAATCATTCTCCGCTCTTAAAACAACCTGCAAAATGGTATCAGCACCACCATTATTGATAAAGGTATAGCCAGTGCTTGCCTGATTGATGATGGCACCGTCGGGCATGTACCAGAAATACTGTGTGGCACCAATACTGGATTGATTAAACTGGACCGTCAGAGGAGAACAGCCACTTGTAATGTCTGACAAGGCAATCGCACTGGGGCGAGCCTCAATATTAATCGCAGTGGTATCGCTATTACTGCAATGAGGGGTGGCCACTGCCAAGACAATTTCGTAGGTACCAACACCTGGATACAAGTGAGAAGGATTCTGCTGAGTGCTTGTTTGACCATCGCCAAAACTCCAATTCCAACTCACAATAGCATCATTTACCGCTGCGTAAGACATATCTGTAAACCAAGCTGTATCGTACTCACACAAATTGTATTGATCATAATCCACAATGGGTGACTGATACACACGGATAGTGATTGCATCGTCATCCGAACAACCATTGATCCCAGTTACAGTCAACGTCACTTCGTGATCGCCTGGTGTATTGTAATAGATAAGCGGTGGATCTGCACCCGAATAGTTATTCGGTGCGACATCAAATTGCCATTCATACGTTAGGGCATTGGTGATATTTGCATCAAAATTCACATCAAATGCATCGCATCCGGACAATTGATCTGCTAAAATTTCTACAGTTGGTTTTGGAAGCACGACTACCTGAACCCAAGCCGTATCGGTGCAACCGTCTGTTGCACCAGCAATACCAACCATATTGGCAACCAAATAGGTGCCTGGATTATTAAAAATCCGTGTGATATTCCCTGAACCCGTAGTTATCCAATTGTTGCCAAAATTCCATTGATAATAATTGGCTCCGCCCGTGGCTTGCTGATAGAAAGTTATGGGTTCACCCACGCAAACTGTATCAGCAGAGGCGCCAATTCCTGCAACAGGGGGCGGCACAATTTGAATGGTGATACTTGTGGGTGCGATACCACAATAATTCGAATCCAACAGCTGCACTGTATAAGTGCCAATTCCGGGATAATGCAATGTGTGTGGAAACGTCGGTGGCCAAGGAGTCCAATCAATGATACTGTCGTGACCCAAATTCCAGTAATCTCCAAAATTCCAGTATTCATATCGCTGATAAATATTGCCTTGAAAGAGGCAATTGCGATAAGTGGTATTGGTAAAGGTGACGGTGGTATCGGGATAGCATAATAAGGTAGCGCTCGCAGTGATGGCGGGATCATCCAAATCCCAAATACGAATGGGATTGAATGTAGCCTCTGAACTTCCTCCTTGCACCACGTTGCAATAATTCTCAGCAATCAGCGAAACTTCGGTCTCACAGGTGACCGTTCCGACTTCATAAGTGTGCTGAATCACTTGGTTCCAATTCGTATAATCAAAGGTCAGGAGAGGTGATCCATCACCAAAATCCCAAGTGAAAACAGTCGTTTGTGACACGTTTGTACTGCTATTGATAAACTCCATCATTTGCGGTGCACACGCCTGCGTGAGACCACCCACTGGGATTTGTATAGACGCACTGGTCGCCTCCTCCATCACAACCACGCCGGTTACGATACAACCTGAATTGATTTCTGTTATGGTTACCTGAAAAGTATCCACAGCTGCCGCATAGGTGTGACTTTGAAATGTTGGCGGAGCCCAAGAGGCACCTGTAGTGGGAGAAGTCCCGTCACCCCAATCGATGGAAAATGCCCCCCAAGTGCTTGGCGTGCTTAGATTGAAAGCAAAATTATTGCCGCTGCACGAATACCAATATGGATTATCGTTGACTTGTCCATAAAAATCATAGACATGCGGACATTGAGCTTGTGTCACTATGGCCAAGCCAAGTGACACGTATAGCAGAATGGAACGTAGATTTTGTGTAAATAATGCACCCATGCACATTTCTACGCAATAGGTGGTAACAGGTTAACGCCCGCAAGCGATATTTAGACGAATGTCATTTTAAAATAGACGAAATCACCAAAAAACAAGACAATCAAGACAAAGCGATGGACGCAGCTAAGTTGGACATTTCATCGTGACTAAGGCTCAATCGCTCTCCACCAAAATGAATATCTTTCATTGTATTGAGTGGCACCAAATGAATATGTGCGTGTGGAACTTCCAAGCCAATAATAGCGACTCCTATGCGCTTGCATGGCACTACCCTCTTAATTTTGGCAGCTACTTCTTTAGCAAATGCATTGATGCCAGCTAATTCTTCATTCGTCAGATCGAAGTAATAATCTACCTCGCGTTTAGGAACGACGAGGGTGTGACCTTTCGCAATGGGAGTGATGTCCAAAAACGCTATGAAATCATCGGTTTCTGCAATCTTGTGACAGGGAATCTCGCCTGCTATGATTTTGGAGAAAACTGAAGCCATTATCGTGTAATTTCAAGTATTTCAAACTTGATTTTGCCAGCTGGCACTTGCACTTCAGCAACATCACCCACCTTTTTGCCAAGCAATCCTTTTCCGATTGGCGAGTCGACACTTATCTTTTTATCTGCCAAGTTTGCCTCGTTCTCTGCCACCAATGTATATTCTACTGTCATTGAATTGTTGAGATTCTTCAGCTTGACACGCGATAAAATGAAGACCTTGCTATTATCCATTTGTGAGTCATCGATCAATCTGGCGTTGGATACCAATACCTCCATCTTAGCAATGCGCGCCTCAAGCAAACCCTGTGCTTCTTTGGCTGCATCGTATTCTGCGTTCTCCGACAAATCACCTTTATCCCGAGCCTCAGCAATTTGTGCTGAGATACGAGGACGTTCAACCATCCTCAACTGATGTAACTCATCTTTCAACTTCTGCAAACCTTCTGCTGTATAATAAGAAACTTGTGCCATTTGCCATTAATTTTTAATTCGTGAAGACCCACCAACTCTAAAAAAAGAAGAAACCCACACAAGCGGGTTTCTTCGTCAGACTGTCTCTAGGACAAAAGTAATACTATTTTTGATAGGAGCAAGCCCCCATTTTACACCCTTTACAAAGTGATATGGATGCCCATACTGTGAACTCCATTGAATGGATTTGTCACGCGATAAGAATAATCCAAGCCAATGATGGTGCCGTTGTCTCCTGCAAGCAACTGAACGCTAAGTCCAGCAGTTGGTCCTGTGAAAACCGTGGTGCGCTCCTCTTTGTTGCCCACTCCGGCCTCCCATTGGTAACCCAAACGACCGATAAAACGATCTCTGAAATTGAGCTCTCCACCAAGACCAATTTGGTCATTGGTGAAACTATTGGAAGTAAATTGACCGTTCGCCGTCAATTTCATTTTATCGCTGAAAATAAAGTCATACGCACAACCAACGTTTACCAGAGAAGGTAGCTCATATTTTTCTGAACGATTCTCCACGGTAAGACTTTGTGAAGTAGCACCTCCTGTTGGAATAGTCGCAGTTACGCTCATACCATCTCCTCTGTAGCGCATTGGAGGGCCTACATTGCGAAGAGTGATTCCAAAACGAACTTTGTCCTTCTCTCCAGTTACATATCGGATACCCGCATCGAACGAAACGCCTTGAGCACGCACATTGTAAATGGATTCAGAGATCAAACGCATGGTTAGACCACCGTAGATACTCTTTGAAAAGCCCTTGGCATAACTCAAACCGATGTTGGTGTAATTTGGAGAAAACGTACCAATGCCGCCTTCTGGCAAATCATTCTCTGTGATCTGAATGTCTCCAAAATTCATGTTGGTGACAGAAATACCAAAAGCACCTGTCTCACCTACTTTCTGAGCAAATCCAAGGGAGTTGATTTTGATACCTGTTCCAACCAAATATTGGTTATTGGAGAAAACGAGTTCCGTCTTGCGCACAAAAGCCAATCCAGACACGTTCATAAACATGGCCTCAGCTCCTTGGATCGATGCCATGTTACTATTCGCCAAACCTGAGCTGCGTGCCCATGGATTGATCAACAAATGACCAGCACCCGCTGATCCAGCGCGATCAGGATTACCTGCGATTGCAAGCGTTGACGCTCCAATAATTGTGATTGCTATGATAATTAGCTTCTTCATAAGCTCTATTTTCTTTTGTCGTTAATTAACCGTTTTGTAATCTTAGAAATTGTCCAAATCGATCGGACGCATCACGCCAAACCATTTCAGAATTTTTTCACCAACTCCTGGTACATCTACATGGATAATGTAAGTACCTGAGGCGATCGGAATGTTTTTCATGTTCTTCAAATCCCAATCCAAGGAGGTCGTCGGATCAGCCTTCTCATACTGACGAATCATTGTACCGTTGAGATCATAAATGGTCACGGTACACTGTTCTGGCAGATTGGTAATCTTCACACGATTGTCCAATTTACCGGTTTCGTAAGAGCTGAATGCATAATACGGATTCGGAACAATATTGATAATGTCCAATACTGATTCCAATGTTGGTGCATCGTTCGTTGTTGCTGCAATATTCTTCGTGCTGAAGCTATACAAAGGAAGGAAATCGTTTTGTCCACCGCCAGCTTCAACATCTTGATCCGTCGCTGAATATTGCTGATACGATTTGGCCACACGAAGACGAATACGCGCGTCGTTCGGAACAATGCCCTCTTCAGCAGAATTCAAAGGATACAAAGGATCAACTATGGATGAGCCTATCCAGGTGCAAGCTCTGAAAACTTTTTTGAAGTCTTGAGCGCTCAAAGCTGTATTTCCCAATTCTTGATTGAGGAAAGCTCCCTCGTCGTAGCGAGGCATATAATCTGAGTCATTGTTCAATTCATTGCGCATGTTCTTGAACACAAAGATCCAGTGCTGCCCGCCAAACAATGGCTGAAGTCCCAAGTTGCTATATAGGTTGGACGTTGGATTCCATAGCATGTCGCGGCCGTTTTCACCAGTCAACCAGCTATCTTCTCCAAAAGCCATGTTCAAACGCTCACCAGTACCTACATCAATCACGTAGCCAGGGAACCAACCCATACCTTGTGTGCTCACCAAGTCTCCTTCAGCAGCAACATAACCAGGGTCACCCGCTTTGCGTCCGCTCTTATCCACCGAAGGCGCATGACGCATCTTGCATTTGCCATCAGGCATGCTGCTGATAGCATCATCTGCAAGGACTGAATTGGGTTGCATTTCCAAAACGGGACAACGTGTCCACAATCTCTTGTCACTGGTAAATACCACATCGACATTGTTCAATCCCAAAATATTCGAAATATTTGGTGGACTTACTGGTGACAAATCACCTGCAATGGATGCGGCCATTGGTGCAGCCACATTGACCCACGTTTCATCTGCCAACTGTTCGCTTGAGGAAGCCAAACAAGCGGCTGTCCAGGTACCACCCAAAAGCCCTTCATAAATTTCATTTTCGTCCGTGAAAGGATAATCACCTGTGCCATCCTGGTAAT
>JAIYCK010000413.1 GCA_027488055.1 Flavobacteriales bacterium
CCCGAGCGTAGTGAGGGATCTCAAACAAAATGGAAGGGTCTTTCGTCCTGCTTCCTGAACGTAGTGAAGGATCTTACCAATTGAAACGCCAATGCACGTCGAAGGGTCTTTTTCTCATAACCCTATAGACCGTCCTTCGTCACCCACGGCTATGGAATGAAGGTTACACACTGCGTTCGTCGATCTATGCAATGGAAAAAAACAGAGCATCTGAATTTTTTTATTTTTCTTGTAACTTAATAAGTAGGCTGTGCGCTCTATGACTGTAATCAAACAAACACTACCAAATTAATTAAATTACAGATCATGAAAGCACTTGTTATCCTTTTCACCGTCCTATTGTCCTTTGTGGAGGCCAATGCAAGCACCTTGGAAATCCATAAAAAGAAGAAGGGCCAAACCCAAACCACCAACGTGGCTTCGCAAGTAAACAGGGAAATCAACCGCCATCTATTTAATCCGGCGGTCATGGGCAAAGATGTGAACGGAGAGGCGGCTGTCATGCTCGAGGTTATGCCCGAAGGCAATCTAAAGGTGGTCACCATCAATACCAAAAATCCACTCATCCAAAAGTTCGTGGAAATGCAAGTCAAGAAAATGAAAATTGATGCCAATGAGCTGGTGGTGGGTGAATTGTTTCGATACAAGTTGGTGTTCAGAACACAATAAAAGCGGCAAGTAGATAGTCATATATATTGCAAAACAGGTTTATCAAGGGAAGCCGACTCGAAGGAGTCGGTTTTTTTGTGTCGCTACTCCCGCAAGGGGCCGAAGGGTTCTGGCACAATGATGTATCTTTGCACCCATGGCCATCCCATCTATACGCAATGATATCCGTTCGCTCTCCAATGAGGAGCTTGCGGCGTTTATGGTGGCGCATGGGGAGCAAAAATTCAGGGCCAAACAGATCAGTGAATGGCTGTGGAAAAAGGATGTGGCTTCGTTTGAAGACATGCGAAATATTGCGGCATCGACCAAAGCCCTGTTGTCAGAACATTTTGTGCTGCAAAAGATTTCGGTGAAGGATGAACAAGTGAGCTCCGATCGCACCATCAAATGTGCCTTTGAAGTGGAAGCTGGAAAAGTGGTGGAAGGTGTGTTGATCCCTACCACCAACCGAATGACGGCTTGTATTTCATCGCAAGTAGGCTGCAGTCTCTCCTGTAAATTTTGTGGCACTGGCCGTCTCAAGATGTTGCGCAACTTGACGCATTACGAGATCGTCGATCAAGTGACCTATCTGAAGAAACAAGCCGAGGAACGGTATCAGTTGCCATTGAGCAATATCGTTTACATGGGGATGGGCGAGCCCCTGTTGAATTACAAGAATGTGATGGATTCCATCGAACGGATCACCTCTCCCGATGGCCTGGGTATGTCGCCACAACGCATTACCTTGAGTACGGCAGGCGTGGGAAAAATGATCAAAAAGTTGGGTGATGATCAGGTGAAGTTCAATTTGGCTTTGTCGCTTCACGCCGCCAGCGACGAAAAGCGCAATCATATCATGGACATCAACGCTTCCAATAATCTAGAAACCTTGGCGGAGGCATTGCGTTATTTTTATGACAAAACGGGGACCCGCGTCACCTTTGAATACATTATTTTCAAAGACTTCAACGACAGTATCAAGGATGCACAGGAGTTGGCGGCGTATGCGAAAAACCTGCCCGTCAAGATCAATATCATTGAATACAATCCCATCGACCAAGGCGAGTTTAAACAGGCCAGCCCTGAGCGTGTAGATGCGTTTGCACAATTTCTTGAAGCGCGCAACATGATTGTCAATGTGCGTCGTTCACGAGGAAAGGATATCGATGCGGCATGCGGCCAATTGGCCAATAAGAACAAAGCCTTGTTGAAGGATGAAGTCGTTCAAAAGGAGTCTTCCAAATGAACCGAATGAATATTCGGTGTGTCTGATAAGAAAAAGAATTTTACGTTAAACTGGTCCTTAAAAGAAGGCACGCAATTGCAGTCCACCCGCATGAATGGTGGGTACAGTCTCTGGTTTTCGACCGTTGTAATTGAGGTTCAACTGAAGGTTTTTGGCAACGGTGCGCTGCACAGTCAAGGACCACGTGATGTTGTTACCGGTGTTCAGTCCTTCGAGCATGTCGAAAGTGAGTGAGTTGTTCGATTCACCGTTGTAGGCGATTTTATAATAATTCAGTTCGCATTGCAAGGTCCCTTTTTTGACATCGCTGAGCACTCCTTCCAATCCGATTTTTTGAATGATGGCATGTTCCATTCCCAATGTATTGGTTTTTTCGGTATACAGTGTTTTCACATTCAGTCGTCCTGTATTGCCCGGTTGCCAGCTTAGTATCGGCTGAATTTGTAGATAATCCAATGCATAATTCCGCCCATTCAAATAGTCTGAGGCAGCGGTTTTATTGCCTTTTTTGACGTCTGTACTGATGGTCCAAGTGCGCTTCAAGGTCCATCTCAACGCGGCTTGCCAGAATTGATCACCGCGTGTTTCAAAACCATTACTCAGGAGATTTTTCCCGTTGTTTGCTTGGTAAATACATTCCGCATTGAAAATCGGATTGGACTTGTTGATGAATATCACGTGGCGCATCAATCCATTGAGCGAAAGCAGACTGGTATCATTGGCATCGTATTGCAAGGGATTGAAGCGATCATTGGCATCGCTGGAGGTATTCTTGCGCTCAATGCGGATGGTGGTTTGTGCACTCAAGCGGGCCACGGTTTTGCGCCATCCTTTTTGCTGTTTGATCAGCCTTTCGGGTTGAATGGTAAAACTTTGATTGATCTGATTGGTGTAGGTGCGCAGGTATTCATTGCTTTGAATGGATGAGCGAATGTAATTGGCTTCGTAAGCATACAGCGCTGATTCAAACTCATTGAGATCTTTGACTCCATTGGCATTGTAATCCACCCATACAAAATTGCCCTGACCAGGTTGGACTTCGATATAGATGTATTCTTTGCGTTGCTCCAAACCAGAACCAGTCTCATAAAAGGTATTGCTCTGTATGAAGTTGTTTTTGAGTTTCCAGTTGTACTCGACACGCGTGACCAAGGTATTTTCTGGCAATGTGCTAATGGCCTCCGGATTGTTGATGCGCAGCCGGCGGTTGCTTACAAACAGCGCCAACCGACTTTCTGGACGGACATTCCAACGGGCTGTGATCCCATATTGATCCGCAATAGACGCGCGGGAGAGTTGATTCTCATCCAAGCGATTTTCGAATCGATTGCGATAATACAAGGTGACATTTTTTTTCAGCGTATCCGCCGTGCCAACACCCAATTCCCAGTCGTAAAATTGATAGGATTGGTTACTCAAGCTATCGCTTTGGGCAAGATAAAATTGATTTTTTTCGTGCTCATCGCGGTAATACAACCGCATGCCTTTGATGGTTTGACTGATATTGGAAGTGTGCCGCACAAATTGCGATTGCAAGTTGCCTTGGGTGCTGAGTGCCGAACCTTGCACCTGTGCCTGAAAACCGTGCCGATTGCGCCATGTGGTTTGAAGCTGCCCCTTGAGGCCTTGACCCCATTGGTCGATCTGCAGCCATTGACCACCGATGGCCAATTGTCCATTTTGACTGCGACTCCATGCCACCTCTGTCTGAGCCCAGTGCAAAGTGCCAGCGGGTTGTTGCGCTCCAAAGTTCCAATTGCGGTTAAACTCTACTTCCCTGAATCGCTCAATGCCCGTGAAGTGACGATGGTTGTATTCATAGGCCGCGGTCCATTTGAATGTTTTGAGTTGGGGTGTTGTGGTGCTTGAATCGGCGCGTTGCAGGCTGTATTGATACCAATTTTTGGTGGCGAAACCCACATTGTCTTCATTGCCAATGGCGGAAAAGGTATTGACATCTTTATTGCTCAATGCGCCTTCTGTTTTGAATTGATGCCCTGTAGTTCGATTGCCCCGTATGCGCTGTGTTTGGATTTCATGACCAGCAGAGAGCATTTGATTTTTTTTTGGCGCAACAAGCAATGCCACGGGGGCATAATTTCCCTGATGGACAAGCTCTTCTCCATTCATCTCGGGCATGATCCATTTGTATTTTTTACCCGTCGCTGCGAAACCATCTTCCACGTAATCGCCCTTGCCTTGCCCCACAAAGCTGAACACCACGCGGAATCGGGCCGTGATGGAATCGGTGGAATAAAGTAGGATGGACGCATAACCGAGGCTGTCTATTTGGGCATAAAGCACTTGACTATTGGTAAATGAGGTTTCTGCGATGCCCGAGGTGACGGCGGCCGAGGGATCGTCACCGGCTTGAGCGAGCTGCAACTTGTCGGCGTCGCTTAAATCTTGTTGCAGAGGTTGATTGCGCGCATCACTTTCACTGTAGACATTGAAAAATGTTTTGTGATGATCGGTAGTCCAGGTCAATGCTGTCTGCAAAAGGGGCCGTGCGTATCTTTTTTCGGAATATTGAAATTCCACTGTGATGCGCCTGTCTTTGGTGATCAAGTGGCGCGGTGTAAAGCTGATTTCGGCTGCATTGTAGTCGATCACATAGTCTTTATCCAAGCCACGCTGCAATAATTTTCCATCGATGTAAACTTGCTCTGTGCCACTCAGAATGATGATGAATTGTTCTCCGTCGGCCCCCGTCAACCGATAAGGACCCTGATTGCCTTCTATCCCTTGCATCACATTGCGCCCAAACCGGCCTTTGGAGACAGAGGCAGAGCTTTCGATTTTCAAGGTTCCGCGTTTGTCGTGCTTGATCTGTTGCGCGAAGTAGAGGCCTTGCGTGCGTTTCTGATATTGCAAATAATGACCGTACGGGCGGTTGAGGACAAAATCACCGGCAATGAGCTTGGACTTGGCGTCGCTGATTTGGATAAACACCTGATCGAAATCCTGCAATTGACTGGTATTGCCATCGGGTTGAATGGGAATATTGTCGTCCGAAATGGACGCGAGCAATTCATAGCGATCCGTGATTTTACCCGAAAGTTGCAAGTTGAGCGTACTGTTGACCGCTAAATTTTGATTGTTGCCAATCATGATGCCTCTAGAGATCGAACCGCTTTTGCGAATACTTTCATCACCCAAAGGACTTCTGGCTGGTCCGCCTCCACCTATCACAAATGGCCGGTAAGGAGCATCTTTCTTGGCTGCGATCAATACGGGGTTTTTGTGTGCGTAGGTTTTTCCTAAATACAGAGGCATGCATGTGTACTGGACGATCAACGGTTGTCCCCTCAGCTCAGGTCGGATGATGAAACGAGCGCTGTGGTATTCCATTTGCCATAGCTCTATGGAGACCAATGTATCGGTGTTCCAAACCATGACACTCCCGGGCACAATGCTCAGTGTGTCGATCTGCAGTGTGTCGACGAGCATGGTCAAACTCACCTTTTTTTCATTGTGAATTTGGGCCGACAATTGGGCGCTCCAACATAATTGGAGGAGCATGCAGCACGTTATGAGGGCGTTTGTTCGAATCAAAGGTGAGGGCCAGTCGCAGTTAACAAAGGTAATAGCTTGTTCAACGCAATTTTTTTCCTTTGTTGTGTGTTACCTGCCGTTGGTCCTATTGCCATCCAAGGGAGCATTATTTTGATTAGCTTCGCTGTGATGATAGTGCAACAATTGTGGGAAAGTATTCGGTTTGCCATCGGCGCCTTGCGGAGCAACCGCCTGCGCACCATGCTTTCATTGTCGGGCATTACCATCGGTATTTTCTCTATCATTTTTGTACTCAGTGTGGTAGACAGCATGGAGTCGGACATGAAGTCCAGCTTTGAGATGATTGGCAGCGATGTCATGTTTGTCCAAAAGTGGCCCATGGGTCCAGAAGAGGGTGCGGAGGACTATGAATGGTGGAAGTACATGCGCCGGCGACCACCTTCCATCAAGGACATGGAACGGTTGGCTCAACGTCTGCCCGAAGCAGGATCTGTATCATTTAGTTGTGGCACCAGTGCGACGGCCAAGTTTGGAAATAATTTTGTAGAAGATGCCCGTGTGATGGCAGTGACCTACCATTTCCGCGAAGCGATTTCACTCAACATTGCCCAAGGTCGATATTTTACAGAGCCCGAGGTAGATGGGGGCCGCAATGTGGCTGTCATCGGCGCATTGATGGCCGAAAGTCTTTTTGCGGGGATCAATCCGCTGGACAAGGAGATTACCATCGGGGGTCTCAAGGTGCAAATCATTGGCATATTCGAAAAAGAAGGGACTTCTCTTTTTGGTGCGGGTTTCGACAATGCAGTCATGATTCCTTATGGCTTCGGGGTGCGCCTCACAGGAAGCGAAGTGGATGATGCTTCGATCGCCGTCAAAGGCAAGGAAGGCATGACCAATGCGGAATTGAAAAACGCCGTCATAGAGGCCATGCGATCCATCCGAGGGGTGCGCTTAAAGGACAGCAATGATTTTTCTATTTTGGAATCGACCATGATCAATTCCATGGTGGATAGCATCATCGGAGTGTTCAATGTCATTGGTTTGGTCATTGGTGTTTTTGCAATTCTGGTCGGGGCTTTCAGCATTGCCAATATCATGTTTGTGAGTGTCAGTGAACGCACGAATATTATAGGAATTCAAAAGGCTCTGGGCGCCAAAAACTATTTTATTCTCAATCAATTCTTATTTGAGAGCATGGCCTTGTGCCTCATCGGTGGTCTCGCGGGCTTGGCCTTTGTGGCGGGCTTAGTGGCGCTGCTCAATCAATTGATCGACTTTCATTTTATTTTGCCCATCGAGCGAATTGTCTTGGGTATTTCCATCTCCCTAGTGGTAGGTGTAGTGGCGGGTATTGTGCCTGCACTCAAAGCCTCCAAACTCAATCCTGTGGATGCGATTCGCTCCAAGTGATGCGCTATGACCAATGCAGATCATCGGTGCTTCCATGCATTCTGTGCGATCGTACAGCATAAAATAGGATTGTGCAAGTCCCGTGAAGTAAATTCGCGCCATGATTCAAAATTTGTCCCCAGAAGAGATTGTCCGCAGAGAAGCTTTGGAAAAATTGCGTGCCAAAGGCATTGAGCCTTTTCCTGCCGCAGAATACAAGGTGAATAGCACCTCTAAACAATGTCTTGAAAATTATGTGGAAGGCCGTCAAGTGAAACTCGCTGGTCGATTGATGAACATGCGCGACATGGGCAAGGCTTCTTTTGCGCATTTGCAGGATGCCGAAGGCCGTGTCCAGATTTACATCAATGTGGACGCCATTTGTCCTGGAGAGGATAAATCGTTTTACAAAGAAGTGGTAAAGCATTTGCTACACTTTGGGGATTTCATCGGCGTAGAAGGCACCCTTTTTACCACCAAAATGGGTGAAATTTCAATCCATGTTTCGACTCTGACCGTATTGGCCAAGGCGCTCAAACCCCTACCAGTTGTGAAAAAGGATGAGGCTGGCAATGTATATGATGCCTTCACTGATCCAGAGTTACGCTATCGCATGCGCTACGTGGATTTGGTGGTAAAC
>JAIYCK010000329.1 GCA_027488055.1 Flavobacteriales bacterium
GGTATAATCGAACATGCTTCAACGTTGGTTTAATGTATAATGGACCTTACAAGCAATGATGATCGGTCCTGGTGTTGTGTTATTTGGTGATCTATGCATCGGGCTTATTGTATTGCTAGAATGTGCATTTCTTGCCTCGGCATATGGATGATCTGTCCTACAATCTTTTCCATCATGGCTTGTCCCAAGGGAGAAGCGGCTGAAAGGGTCATCACAAACGCGTCATTGACTTGAATTTTTCCAATCGCATTGAGGATCAAATAATGGCCTTGATCTGTGGTGATAAGCGCTCCAGGCCCTCCTTTGGTGCACACTTCTCTCCAACGTGGCTGCAAGTAGAATTGAAGTTGACGAGTGGTCTCTTGCCACAATTGATTGTTTTGTTCTTGCTCCAAATGCACCATGGCTTGTGCTGTATCGTGTTTGTCTCCTGCAGTAGACTTACCTTGACTGGCCGAGTCATTCAATTGCTCGGCTTGTGTCTGTTCGAGGGAAGCAAGTTTCTGCTGCAGCAAAGCGATACAGGCTTCAATAACGGCTTGCTTATCAATTGGAATCATTGGTGTAGGCATTATGCAGTGTGCAGATATTTGCGGATGCCAGCGTGGGTGAGGTAGATTGCTGGGGTCAATGCTATAGCAATCAATAACTTCAAACTGTAATTCGTGAAAGCGATGCCCCAAAAGGCATCCAAGGGGATTGTGCCCGGTGCAATGAAACCAATGTAGAGCACAATAAAAGAGTCAAATAATTGCGACACCACGGTGGATCCCGTGCTTCGGAGCCAAATGTATTTGTTGCCTGTCTTGTTTTTGATCCATGCGAACAGGGTGGCGTCCAATAATTGTGAAAACATGAAGGCGACAATGCTACCAATGATTACAAATTGACTTTGGCCAAACACTTTGTTGAATTCGTAATCATTTGCCGTGTCAGGTGAGATAACGGTATTCGCTGGGACTGCCATGCTCACGAAAACGACAATGAAGCAATAAGCAATCAATCCGGAAGTGATCCACGAGAGTCGACGGATCGCTTTGGGACCATAAAATTCATTGATCAAGTCGGTTACTAAAAAAATAACGGGCCACAAGACTACACCGATCACCGTTGTGAATGGGCCTATTTGCTTATCACCGAAGTAGAACGAAAAGGGTATGTCGATGAGTTTGTTGCTGATCAGTTCAGCTGTGACAGCATTGGTAATAAAGAAACCTGCGAGCACAATGAATAACCATTCTCTGCGCACCTGAGGCTTCGTATTTTCTATTAGTGTCATTTGCGTATAACTGCTTTGTGCGTTTGTTGTTGATCTCCGCGTAAAACAAAAGTATACAACCCGGCAGGCCATGCCTCCATTGAAATGGCTGATTCTTTGTCAATGTATGTGCTAAGTACTCTTTTACCGGCGCTGTCAAATACTTCCAATCCTTGATATTGCGTTGCACATTGAATGTGCATGATATTGCCTTTTTGAATGAATGTATTGACTGCTGGCAATGATTCTTGCAATGCATTCGAAATGTCTCGGAAGGCCCAACAATATTGGCCGCTTTGTAAATTGTCAATATGAATTCTACCAGTTCCATTGGTCAGGCTCGGTGTGGTAACCACGTTGTATCCTTGAGCTTCTATCCACGGCAAACCTGGCTCAGCGCGGTGCATGAGCACCAAGCTGTCTTCGTTGAATCCATTCGCAAACATTTCTTGAAAAAAGGTAGGATCAAAGTAGTTGGTCTGATTGTCAGCTCCGTGATATCGGATATCGGCCTCGATTGTCTCTGATAGATCGGAGGTGATCATCACATTCCACCAACGATCAGTGGACAGGTGATAACCCGTTGTGAGTTGCAATTCATCCACCGCCGCAAAATGGTTTTCTACGCGGATCCATAGCGAGTCATTAGAGCCGATGGAGGTCACATCGATATCCATCTCTGCAAAATCCAAATCGTGAGCGCCCGGGGTGGTGATCCATTTCTCTTCTGATAAAACGGCGAAATGAATGCTCTCGTCCTCATTGAGATAAAAATGCACCGGAATGAACCCATCAGGCAAAGTGATAACATGATCTGTCACAACTGCCCCCGCCAACACATCCTCATGCCACTTGGTGCCTTCAGTGTTAACGGCCGTGATCTGCATCCACACCTGGGTATGGGGTTGATTCGAATGGTGCTGGTGCGGTTCAATTTGTACCTGCCATTGGTTGGCTCCCATGGATGTCGCTTGGCGAATTCTGAATTCTGGTAATCCCGGTTGTTCGATCCAATCTTCAAAGAAGGTTGTTACGTCCTGCTGTGTCAAACTTTGCCAATAGGCTTTCAATTCGGAGGTGCTTATATTGTCGTAACTATAACTTTCCATCAACGATTGGATGATGGAGAAAAATGTAGAATCCCCTAATTGACCGCGTAGATTGTGCGCGATAAGGGCTCCTTTCTTGTAAACGTGATCACCGTATGTCAAAGCACTTGGAATATCGGCCAAGGCATAGTATCCACCGTCATTGCGATGCGCTCGTGTGAGTACTTCCTTGAAATTGTCGCGCACATATTTTTTATACGCTTCGGCTCCATACATCCCCTCCATAAAGAGTGCTTCGCAATAACTAGCCAAGCCTTCATTGATCCACATATCACCAGCCGTTCGACATGTGACAAGGTTGCCCCACCAGTGATGCGATAGTTCATGTGCCATGAGCGTCTCGTAGTCCAATGTGCCGTTGATTGCAAATAGGGGATAGGAGATATTGGTTGCATGTTCCATGGCTCCTCCGCTAAAAGGCACTGCACAATATCCCACGCGTGGCCACTTATAAGCGCCGAATTTTGTTTCCGCATATTGAATCCAAGGCACAAGGTTTTGCATGCTTATTTTCATGGCAGTGGTATCCTGTGCTTTGGCAGTAAGGTAAATGGGGATGGGATTGCCCTCCAAATTTTCGAAACTCGATTCTGCGTGAACGTATGGGGCCACAGTTACACTTGCTAAGTATGAGGGAATGTCCTCATTCATTTGCCAATGGGTGAGCAGACTATCCTGACCAACGATGTCAACTCCAGTGCGGAGTCCATTGCAATAGGCCGTGCGTCCATTATTGGTGAGGACATGGAACGTGTAGCTGGCTTTCTCCACAAAATTATCAAAGCAAGGATGCCAAACGCGGCCGTAATTATGTGGTTCTGAATCAAAGGCTACCCCAAGATTAAAGGCATAACCGGAGTTGTAATAAAATCCACCCCAGCTAGGGTCTTGAATAGGATTGCCACGATAGAATACTTGGATCGTTTGGGAATCCCCCGTGTCAAGTGTAGTGCTCAATGGAATATATAACTGGGCATTGGATTGACTGAACAATAAGGTGTTTCCATCGGCGATGACACTGTCTACTTGTAATCCTTCTAGGTCGAGCACAAGGTGATCTTGATTGTCCATCAATGCAGTAAAAACAACGGAGCAATGACCTTGAAGGTATGAACTATTCATAAGCGTCATGTCCAAGTGAATGTCGTACGACACAATGTTGATGGTGTCGCTCCGTAGATTGGAAGGATCTGTCATCATACCACCGCCCATTTTTCGAATATGGGCATGTGAACAATGCGATTGGGCATGCAACATCCATGAAATGGAAAAGAGCATGTAAATAAGGATGATACGCCTCATGAGAAATTTGGATAGACGACAAAGATCAGCAGAGAGTGCAGAAATCATCCCTGTTGACCATAAAAAAATGCAAAGGCGCTGACATTCACTTCGTTTTGGTGATCGGCATTTTTATGTGGTTGAAAAGCAAGGAGATGGTGGCTTTTTTAGAGGTGAGTAGGGTATTTGGAATGCAAGCGGTATTGGTGGTAGTTGGATTCCTAATCTGGCATTTTATATCTTTACCATATGAAACCGAGCAACGAACTTTTTGAATTGATCAAATCACTCACCAAGAGTGAGAAACGTTTTTTCAAGTTACAGAGTTCCCTTCAGAGTGGTGACAAGAATTACATCCGTTTGTTTGACACCATTGATAAAATGAGTGAATACGATGAGGAGGAAGTCAAGAATGCCTTCAAGGGTGAAAAGTTCATCAAACATTTACCGAGTGAAAAGAACCATCTTTATAAGGTGATACTGAAGGCACTGCGCAGTTTTTATGGAGAGACTTCGATTAGTAGTATGTTGAAACAAGAGATCAAGAACATTGAAATCTTATACAACAAGGCTTTGTTTGATGAGTGTAATAAATTTCTGGATCGCGCGAAGAAACTGGCGACCAAGTATGAGAAGTTTTATTACTTGTATGAGTTGATCAATTGGGAGAAAACCCTGTTGGAAGAGGCTTATGAAGAGGGACAGTTCAAGGATTTGAATAAGCTCATCGAAGAAGAAAGCGAAGTTTTGGATCGTCTCCGCAATTTGGCCGAATACCATGTGTTATACAGCAAAATCAACTATGTCTTTCGAAGCGGAGGATATGCCCGTACAGAAGAGAATAAGGTAATAGTCGAAGAGATTGTCAATCACCCGCTGATCAAAGGCAAGAATACCGCTTTATCGCGTCGTGCTGCCACGATATGTTATTACACCCAAGGCTTTTGCAACATGGCCAATGGTGATTACACCACAGCTTTGGAAAAATTTCAGCGTGTGATAACAATTCTCGACGAGCATCAAGATCTGCGCACAGATTTAGCCAAGCGTTATGTGCGCACCCTGAGCAATATTGTGACCTGCTATTTGGACCTGAATCGAATCGAGGAGGCCAAACAA
>JAIYCK010000305.1 GCA_027488055.1 Flavobacteriales bacterium
ATCCTTTGTCCCTTGTTTCCGTCAACCAATTTAGCATTACAGGAGGGATCACTCCAATCGATGCAACAATCGATACAGAAAATCCTGCCCTCGTTGTGCTAACATTCGCTAGTGCATTTGTGTCTAACACGACACTCACGCTCACTGCGACAGGAATCGCAGATACCAGTGGGAACACACAACCAAGCGCAAACGCAGATTTCGTTTGGTCAGTGGCCACTCCTGTGGCTTACCGCGACGTGGTATTCAATGAAGTTCTCGCTGATCCCACCCCTGTTGTTGGGATGCCCGAAACGGAATTCATTGAGCTGTACAACCGCACCGATGCGGCCATCAACCTAAATGGCTGGGTGCTCACCAATACCACAACAGATAAGGTTTTAACGCCCTATCTTTTGCCAGCCAATGAATATGTGATTTTGTGCAATAGCACGGATGCGGGGAATTTTAGCAACGCGCTCGGCATAACATCCTTCACCGCGCTTACCAATGGCGGTGACAGCCTCACCCTCAAAGACAGCAATGGAAACATTGTAGATATCCTGGAGTACTCCATCAATTGGTATGAAACCTCTATCAAATCAGAAGGTGGTTGGAGTTTGGAGCAAGTCAATCCTGACTACCCATGCGGCAACAATGCAGGCAATTGGCAGGAGTCTATTGCAGCGGCAGGCGGCACACCAGGCCTCGTCAACAGTGTGTTGGACACCTCCCCCGATACTACACCTCCGAGCGTTGTGCAAGTATATGCTCCCAATGCATCCACGATAGCCATTGCATTCTCCGAAGTAGTGGACACCACCAATTGGAGCATGTCCAATGTGGCCATGACTCCGTTCAACCAAATACTCACGGCCTATTGGAGCGCAGATGGTTTGACTCTTTTCTGTCTTACCCAAAGTGCCCTCGAAAATCAAACCGAATACTCATTCGGTATCAATCCAATAGTTGATTGTTTCGGCAATCAAATGCCCGATCTTCCCATAACCATTCTGCTTGGATCCACAGCAGAATTGGGTAACCTGCGCATCAATGAAATTTATGCCGATCCAGACGAAACCTCCTCCTTGCCCAATGCAGAATGGATAGAAATACGAAACACGACCGCTGATTTTATCCAAATAGAAGGAACCCAACTGAACGGTCAAGCACTGACTGGAGCACCATTGGAACCGGAAGGATTTTTGATTGTGACGGATGAAAGTTCGAATGATGCATTTATTGGTTATGCTGGCCGTGTCATTTTTCTGACTTCATTCCCGGCCTTGACGAACAGCGGCATGGAATTATCCATTACCAATGTGGATGGGGACGTGCTTGATCAAGTCAACTATGACATCTCATGGTACAACGATGCGACCAAGGACGATGGTGGCTGGTCATTGGAATTGATCAATGCTACATTGCCTTGCAGTGGCTCAGACAATTGGACGGCTTCCATTTCAGCTACGCAAGGCACACCTGGTGCCTCAAACAGCGTGGCATCCAGTGCCCCTGATACACAAGCTCCTTTCATTGAATCCATCACTCCCATCGACGCGTTTCACTTTGCAGTGACTTTCTCAGAAACCATGCAGGCGTCCTCTTGGAATGGCATTGCCTTGGATCTAATTCCCTTCAACTCGATCCTTAGCGCCCAGTGGAACGATGCTGTCAATGCGCTTGAATGCGAAACACAATTCGCGCTGAACAACGAGGTCGAATATTCATTCATTCTGCTTGGTCTGACCGATTGTTCAGGCAATCCACTGGCTGAAACACCATTTACCTTCGTATTGGGTGTGGTGCCAAGTGCAGGGAGTTTGATTATTACAGAAATCATGTGCGATCCATCGCCCTCGCAAGGCCTTCCAGATGCGGAATACATTGAACTACTCAATGTTAGCGGTCAACAACTGAATCTGTATGGCCTCACCATCAATGGTGGTTTCGTTGATGGATCCTATATTTTGGGTCCAAATGAATCCATCCTAGTGACGGATATTGAAAACGAATTGGCCTTCCTATTTTATGAAATACCCAAATTGTATGTGACATCCTTCGATGATCTCACCAACAGTGGAGCAACGATTGAGATCCTAGACATTGCTGAAGATGTCATTCATGCGGTGGATTATCGTCTCGATTGGTACAATGATCTCGATAAAGACGACGGCGGTTGGTCATTGGAAATGATCAATCCCAACGACCCTTGCAGTAATCAAGACAATTGGCGGGCAAGTCTTGCGAACAACGGTGGAACACCCGGCACCACCAACTCTGTGAATGACACCACACCTGACACCACAGCGCCTCAGCTCTTTATGGTGTATGTGCCTTCTGACAGCCAAGTTATTCTTGACTTTGACGAACCCATCGATGTCAATTCACTCGCCGATGCATCCTTTGTTGTCAATGGAGGAAGCCCTCAGCCCATCGATGCATCGGTTTTATCGAATGACATTACGATGGTACAAATCAATACCTCGCAGATGGAGCTGGGAATGATCTACACCTTCGAATTGATTGGCTTAAGAGATTGCTGGGGCAATGAAGCAAGCACCATCGTTGGACAATATGCCGCTGCCGAAGAAGCGGCACCCGGTGATCTGATCATCAACGAAATCCTGTATGATCCGTATGAAGATGGATCCAAGTTTATCGAGTTATACAACCGCAGCAACAAGAACATCGGTCTGCGCAATTGGCAGCTCAATGATTTAAGTGGTGGCGATGTGAGTTCGCCGAATATCATTACCACACAAGGAGTACTGTTATTTCCGGGTGCTTATTTGGTGCTCACAGAGCGCGCGAGTGGTATTACTTCGTATTATTCAGCAGCCCGTTCGGCGCGCCTCTTCGAAATAGATGACTTACCCGATTACACATCAGAAGACATGGTATTGCTTTTGATGCCCGATAGCACTATCAGCGATCAGGTGGCTTACAACAGCGATTATCATTATCCTCTGCTCGATGACACCAAAGGCGTATCACTCGAACGAGTGGATGCTGAGCGACCATCGAATGATCCTACCAATTGGCACAGTGCAGCCTCTAGCGCTCAGTTTGCCACACCGGGCTACCTCAATTCACAGGCCTCTGCTTACGAAGCGACCGAACTAACATTCGGTGTCAATCCTGAAACGTTCAGTCCAGACAATGACGGCTATAACGATCAAGTGGACTTCAGCTATCAATTCGAAAGCGAGGGTTACACAGGGTCCATTTCGATCTATG
>JAIYCK010000411.1 GCA_027488055.1 Flavobacteriales bacterium
GGAATTTTATATACTATCATCTCTGCGATGAACAAGGCAACATGACTGTCTACCACGTGCTCATTCCCCAGGAATTCGATGGTGCTGAGTTGGAGCAGTCCAATTGCGATGATTGCCTGATACGAGCGCACTATCGCGGTCAAACCATTGAAACCACTCGAAAAAAAATCCGTCAAACGCCCAAAAAATAATTCCTCTTGCAAACCTTATATAAATTCATCTGGCTCCTTTTATTTATGATCGCTGTGCAATGCGCAGACGCTCAAATGACGGTGCTGCGAAAAAACCTCCGCAAGCAAAATGAGCGCACCGAAGCATACAGCAAGCGCACCAGTTACAGCACAAACAACTACCAAATAGGTTGCTTGTTGCGCCATCGCACCAGCGACAGCTTGAGCACGGCAAAAGGATTGAGCAGTTGGCAATATGGTGTGGGATTCGGCTACGTCATGCCCATTGCAGGACCGGTATGGTTCAACATGGAACTCCTGTATGAATATCGCAACTACAAGTTACTGAACAACGATCAAAGTCTGCTCGCACCAAGCGATAATGTGCGAAAACAAAAGTTAGCACTGCACACACTCAGCGGGGGCGGACATCTGCGAATAAGCAGCGCAAGAAGCTCATCAAGACAGGGTAAATACATCGAATTGGGGTATGTATTTGGATGGAATTTTGCCAATCGTTTGATCTATTTTGAGCAAACTGATCCTGCGGCTACATTCGGCGCTAACCAAACCAAAACCAAAATAAAAAACACTGGTTTTTTTGAAAGGTCCTCCCAAATAATAAGTCTTCGTATCGGAAAAGAAGCCGTCGCACTTTTTGCTGAATATCGACTTACACCCTTTTTCAAACAATCGAAATATGTGCTGAATAATCAAAAACTACCCGAACTTTCGAACGTGACCATTGGCATTTCGATTATGCTTGCAAACGAGCCATCGAGTCAAAACACCGATGAACACGACTCCACTGAAGATTGAAGAATTACTACGACATACTGGAACTTACGGTGGGTGCTGAGCCCCATGCCATTCGAGCGTCCTTTCGTCGTTTGGCCAAACTATACCATCCCGACGTGAGCCAACATCCGCTGGCGCACGAGCGATTTATGGAGATCCAAGAAGCGTATGAATTTCTGATCGATGATGCCCAGCGCGCGAATTTTATCAAACTCTGGAACCAACAATATGCCGATCGGCAGGAACAATTCAGACGCGAGCAAATTTATAAATTGTGGTTGCAACATCAGAAAATCAATAGTGGAGCTAAGCAAACACGTGTGTATGATCAATTCAAAAAGGGAGAACGCTTATCTGCCTTTTGGCTAAAAGTGCATTGGGTGGCCAATGCGACTTTCTTGATTTTCTTCATCCTCATGATCCTCATTCCCGCCTATCGCTACTTCCATCAAGAAGACATCGAAGAGGCCTTGCGCAAACCTTTTGTGTTTTTCATGTGGCCCATGGCCATCGGTAGCATCTTTTTGGTGGTCGGCTACTATTATTGGTTTGTTCAAAAAACCGATCGCTACCTATGATTCCGCAAGCGCCGCAGATCTAGGAAGGAGCAATCCGAAATCCCGAAATTTCAGTTACTTTCGTGGTCGCAAAAAAATATCCTCTACGTATGTTTAAAAAGACCTGTGCGATCCTTTTCGCATTTATTCAATTCAGCGCCATTGCCAACGAAGGCATGTGGATCCCTAGTTTACTCAATGCCGTATACGACGACATGAAAGCCTACGGGCTGCAGCTCACACCTGAACAATTATACAGCGTCAATGCCGGAAGTCTTAAAGATGCCATTGTCCTCTTTGACGGCGGGTGCACGGGTGAAATTGTGAGCGACAAAGGTCTATTGTTCACCAACCATCACTGTGGTTTTGATTACATCCAATTTCACAGCTCGCTTCAAAACGACTATTTGAAAAATGGGTTTTGGGCCATGAATGCGCAGCAAGAATTGGTTTGTGAAGGACTGTCGGTCATGTTCATTGTGCGTATTGACGAAGTGACTGAAGCCATGCGCAAAGGAATCACGGCGGGCCTTTCTTCCAAAGACATGGATGTTCTCATTGCCAGCAACCGCAAAGCGCTCGAGGCACAATACAAAAAAGATCATCCACAATTGGGGATTCAAATCAAGGCATTCAATTATGGCAATCAGTATTTCGCGATGTTGACCAAGACATACACCGACGTTCGATTGGTTGGAGCGCCGCCAAGCGAAATAGGCAAGTTTGGTGGTGATACCGATAACTGGGTGTGGCCGCGTCATACAGGCGACTTTTCTGTTTTTAGAGTGTATGCGGACAGCAACAATGAACCAGCCAAATACAGTCCCAGCAATGTGCCATTCAAGCCAGCACATTACTTGCCCATACAAACCGAAGGTGTGCGCGAGGGCGAATTCAGCATGGTATATGGCTTTCCTGGTCGTACCGAGCATTTGCTGACGAGCTATGCCGTGGACTTTGTGATGAACGAAAGCAATCCTCTTCGCATCTCGATGCGCGACAATAGTATGATCTTGTTGGAAGAACAAATGCGTGCCAGCGATGAGGTGCGCATCAAATATGCAGCAAAGCAAAGTGGCATTGCAAACGGTTGGAAAAAATGGAAGGGCCAACAAATTGGATTGACCAACTACGATGCGGTGAATCAAAAAAGAGCATTTGAGAAACAATACCAAGCCCTGGCAGCTGCTCCAGGCAATGAAAAATACAAAGATGTATTATCCAAATTGGAAACCCAATATGCACAAGTGGGACCATATTCTTTGCTCGCAGCTGGTTTCTCTGAGTACATGTATTACGGCCCTGAGATGTTCGATTTCGCCTATCGTTTCAACGAGCTCTTGTCCAACTACGACACACTGCAAGCCAAAGGCAAAGTTGCAGAGGTCGTGAAAGCACTCAAAACCGACGCACGTCGTTTCTACAAAGACTTCGATTTGATCACAGAAATTGGGTTATATGAAGTACACACACCGATGTATCAGGATTATCAAGAGCAAGCCATCGAAAATGGACATCTCACACAAATGAATGTGTATCCTGGCGCTACCAAAATGACGCCGCAGCAATTGTACATGAAAAGTGTATTTGCGGATAGCACTGCATTGTTTAAAATCCTAGATAAACTGACCAAAAAAGGGGTGAAAAAATTAAAATCTGATTTCTTCTTCAATCAAGCTTTACTAGCCAATAGTCAATTCCAAAACAATGTTCGTCCGCTCCTCGTTGGCTACAATAAAGAAATCGAAATGCTCATGCAGATCTACACCGAAGGCATGATGAAAATGATTCCTGGTGACTATTGGAGCGACGCCAACAGCACCTTGCGTATTTCATTTGGAAAGGTGGAAGGCAGTGAGCCGCGCGATGGTGAAATCTACCGTTATTATACCACAGCAGACGGTATATTGGCTAAAAACAGCACTGGCATTTATGACTTTGAAATAAGCGACAAACTCAAAAATTTATTTGCTACCAAAACCTATGGAAGATGGGCCGATGGCGATGACCTACGGGTTTGTTATACAGGAAGCAATCACACCACTGGCGGCAACAGCGGATCACCGGCGCTCAATGCACAAGGTCAGTTGGTAGGTATCAACTTCGATCGCAGCTGGGAGAGCACCATGAGCGATATCGTTTACAATCCCGAAATATGCCGCAACATCATGGTGGATATCCGCTATGTGCTCTGGGTGATTGACGTATACGCGGAGGCGGATTACTTATTAGAAGAAATGAAATTGGAAACACGTGCATCTTCCAAATAAGCGCACAACTTATACATCCATACAAACATTGCTCAGACGCATCTCAGAACCTTCTCTCGCGCCGCTGCTAACTGCTGTGCTGGCGTTTCACATTAGGAGCTGAAAAGGATGCACATCATACGACTGCTGCACAACAAAAAAGGTCACCCGCGGGTGACCTTTTTTGTTGTTTTGTTTTCATTTATAACCACAAATGCTTAGGCCGCTGTGGTGGCCACCACCTTGTATTTTTCATTGAATGCTTCCCAATCCCAGATGAAGTTTTTCATAAATTCATCCAAATTCTTTAAGAAAATTGGATTCGCTGTATTCATCTGACTGAAATATTCATCTTGACACATGCACAAGTCGTATTTGTAAAAAATAGCACGTGACATTGCATAGATCGTATTTTTACTAGGACTGTTCACACGGCTCATAAAGTCCTTATATTCTTTCACCTTCATACCAAATTCCGTCGGACTCATATCAAAGACAGGAGCCAATTTTTCAATACAATAATGTATGATTTCTTCGTCTTGACCGTCTTTGAAATTTTGTGGGATGTAATTGAAATTACCGGCCACCACGATCATCAAGAACTTTCCGTAATCTTCGTCGCGCACGTTAGGTGATTTAATGAACTCAGGACTATCATTGATGAAGCCTGCCAATTCCTTAAAACCCCTCTCCACTGTTTCTACAATGTTATGAGAAAATATATGTGCTGTGCGCTCAGACGTGATTTTCTTTTTTCCAAAAATAGTTAGCATAAGGAAAAAATGTTTGTTTGGTATTTAGAACAATTTGTACTTCTCAAAAATAGAATGATCGCTCGGGATTGCTAGCCCACAGCGCATGCACATATGAACAGAGTTTTCAACCATTGTGATAATATAGCAGAAACCATTTGGCTACATTGCCAGACAAGATAGGGCATTGAGCATGTTCAAAAATTGCATCTCCTAAAACGAAGATGAACTCTCCACGCAAGGCGCTGCGCTAGTAACTTTGCGGACTATGTATAAAGCCATCGTCAAGCCCCTCTTTTTTTTATTGTCCCCAGAAAAGGCACATTATCTCGCCATGGATTTGTTGCAATTTGCACAACGCATTCCGGGCATGCGAAGATGGATGAAAAATCAATTTGGTGTAAACGACCCCAAACTACGCAAAGAGCTGATGGGTTTGACCTTTGAGAATCCCGTAGGGCTTGCTGCAGGCTTTGACAAAGATGCACGCTGGATCGATGCCTTGGATGCATTGGGTTTTGGATTTATCGAAATAGGAACCCTGACCCCACTTCCACAGCCCGGAAACGAGCGCCCTCGCCTTTTTCGCTTGCCTCAAGATGAAGCCTTGATCAACCGCATGGGTTTCAATAATCAGGGAGTGCAAGCAGCTGTTCTGAGACTGAAAAAACGCAATTCCAAACTCATCATTGGAGGAAACATTGGCAAAAACAAAGTGACGCCCAATGACCAAGCCGTCAATGATTATATGATCTGCTTTGAGGCATTGCAGGATGTAGTCGACTATTTTGTGGTCAATGTGAGTTCGCCCAACACCCCCGGTTTGCGCGAGTTGCAAGAAAAAGGTCCATTGTTGCACATCTTACAAACCTTACAAAACCGCAATCTACAGCGCGCCAAGCCCCGCCCTATCCTTCTCAAGATAGCACCAGACCTCACGGATAGTCAACTCGATGACATCGTTGAAATCACCCTGCAGAGTGGAATAGCTGGCGTCATTGCGACCAATACCACGATCGATCGCAGTCAGCTCACGACCGATGCGTCTACTTTGGAGCAGATCGGTGCAGGTGGTTTGAGTGGCAA
>JAIYCK010000206.1 GCA_027488055.1 Flavobacteriales bacterium
GAGCGATCTTGAGCTATGTGAAGCGCCTGTGGTCATCGATACATTTGCCAATGGCGCAACCTACAGTTGGAGCAGCGGACACATCTCTTCTTCCATCGAAGTCAGCGAACCAGGGACGTTCACGGTCATTCGCACGGTGGGCGTCTGTACACAAGAAGCCTCTGCCGAAGTCATAGAATGCACCGATACGCCCGTGGACCCCGAAGATCCGATTGACCCCGAAGATCCTGTGGACCCAATTGATCCCGATAGCTCGGTAATCGATGGACCATCCGATGGTCTTGAATTGATGTTTTTTATACCCAATGCATTCACACCCGACGGCGACGGAAGCAACGATGTCTTTGGGGTAGTTGGTCCCCAAACGGATACTTTCCTCTTGCAGATTTTCAATCGCTGGGGTGAAATGGTCTACGAGTCCATGCAGGTGGATCAGCGCTGGACAGGCAATCATCAAATGGGCGAATACTTTGTTCCCGATGGTGTATATGTCTATCGGCTGACAGCCACACATCAACAACAAACTTTTGAAACAAAAGGTCACGTGCTCCTTACTCGTTAACCACCTGAAGCATCTTCTATGTTTCAATTTGGTCCCAGCGATGCTGCTTTGGTGGTTGCACAGAAATCTTATTATATTGGCCTACTTAATTAAATTTCATAGATGAACACAATCACGGTAATAGCCGAGGTCAAAGCAAGCCTTGCTCACGTTTGGGAAAAATGGACGGAGCCGCAACATGTCATCCACTGGAATTTCGCTTCGGCCGATTGGCACTGCCCCGATGCCGAAAACGATCTAAGAGTGGGAGGAAAGTTCACCTACATTATGGCAGCGCGCGATGGCCAAATGAGTTTTCCTTTTAGTGGGGTGTATACCGAAGTCGCAGACCAACAACGCATAGCCTATGTCATGGCCGATGGCCGCAAGGTGTTGGTTGAATTCAAACAAACTCCCGATGGAGTGGTGGTGACAGAAACCTTCGATCCCGAAAATGAAAATCCAGTCGACATGCAACAAGCAGGTTGGCAAGCCATTCTCAATCAATTCAAACAATACGCCGAACAATAATTAGGCTGAGTGCCTTCCGCAGCGCTTACCAAATTTGTTTGTCGTGAAGGAGATAGTTCGTCACGTAATCATGCACGCCTTCCTCCAGGGTGTGAAATGGAATGTCGTAACCAATACCAATGAGTTTCTTCATGTTGGCTTCGGTGAAGTATTGGTACTTTTCGCGAATGTCGATGGGAGTGTCAACAAAATCAATGTTTTCGGTTACTCCCATGGCGCGGAATGTGTTTTTGGCCAAATCCAAAAAGGGACGGGCCACTCCTGATCCGAGGTTATATATACCTGAATTTTTGCGATGGTGCATGAGAAACAGACACACATTCACCACATCCTTGACATACACAAAATCGCGCATCTGACCGCCATCGGTATAGTCAGGTCGATGGGATCTGAAGAGTTTCATGCCACCCGTTTTTGTGATCTGCTCGAACGCATGAAAAATAACCGAAGCCATCCGGCCTTTGTGATATTCATTCGGTCCATAGACATTGAAAAACTTCAAGCCGGCCCAAAAAAACGGTGCTTTTTCTTGCAACAACACCCACTTGTCAAAATCATTTTTGGAATCTCCATAGGGGTTCAGCGGCAACAACTGTGGAATCACCTCATGATTGTCATCATAGCCAAAAGCGCCATCACCATACGTAGCCGCTGAAGAGGCATACACGAGTGGCAAGGCTACGTCGGCGCAAATCTTCCAAATCGCTTTGGAATACTCTAAGTTTAACTCATCGAAAATCGCCTTGTCGAATTCGGTGGTGTCAGTGCGGGCACCCAAGTGAAATACAAATTGTACTTGATCTTCATTGGCCTGGAGCCACGGAATGAACTCCGCACGATCCACAAGCAATGAATATTTTTTTCCTTCGAAATTGCCTTTTTTTGCGGTCTTACTAAAATCATCGACCAAGACCAAGTCGTTGTATCCTTCTTCGTTGAGGCGCGCAACCAAACACGATGCGATGAAACCTGCTGCTCCCGTAACTATGATCATAAGCGAGATAAAAAAATTATTGGATCCAAAGGTAAAACAATCGGACATAGGAGTCGAAGGCCAATGGCAAATCAGCTTATAATCGGATGTAAAAATGCATTCGACGATAGTTGAAACGCGCAACAACAAGGTGTCGTACTTTTGCCCCGTTAAAATCAAACGTTATGGCCATCAAAAAGGAAGACTTACACTTATTGGGATTTTTCTCCAAGTTACATGGATACAAAGGAGAGTTGACGGCATCCTTTGATACCGTGGATCAAGAGGATTACACGGATTTGGAAAATCTCTATGTGGAGTCCAAAGGTGTCATCGTACCTTACTTCATCGAGAGCATCGAGCACAAGACCAATACCTCGATCAAGATCAAACTCGAAGGAATTGATACCGAAGCAGCCGCCAAGGCATTGGTGAAATCGGCCATCTACATTGATAAAGATTTGGTCTCCGAAAGCGATGAAGAACAGCAGGAGCTGCGCTCATTGGAGGGCTATCGCATGATTGATATGACCCATGGACCGATTGGGGTGTTGGATCGCATTGAGGACAACAAACTCAATCCTTTGATGGTGATTCTCTATGAGGAGCGTGAGATTTTACTACCGATGCATCCCGATTTTATCGAAAAAATTGATCATGCAAAAAAGACGGTACAC
>JAIYCK010000222.1 GCA_027488055.1 Flavobacteriales bacterium
CGTTCACTACCTTCAAGGCACGTATGATTCCGCCGCGTTTTATATCCTCGAAGCCATTAAGGGGTACGAACAGCTGCGTCTGCCTGCCGCTCTTGGCGAGGCCTATTGCGAATATGGCTATCGCATCAAACGCCGCAATCTCAAGGAGGCATTTGCTTACATGTCCAAGGGAATTGCCATTCTAGAGTCCAATCGATGCACCAAGGAACTCACAGGGGCGTATGATAATTTTGGGGTCTTATTCGAACTCAACGAAGCATTGGATAGTGCGTCGTTTTTTTATCAGCGGGCGCTGGAACTGAAAAGGAGTCTGCGCGATAGTATTGGTCTACCGTACAGCCTCAACAATTTGGGGGGAGTCGAAATCTTGCGGGGCCATTACAAAGACGCTATGCCGTATTTGCAACAAGCGCTAGAGATTCGGGCAGCCCGCAACGATGTATTCGGCATGGCCGAAAGCCATGCGCTCTTGGGTGATCTGCACAAGGCCTGGGGCAAATATCAAGAGGCAGCGCAGTGGTACCAGCTAAGTGCTCAAGCGTGCGAACGCATGCACTACCCGTTTTTGCTGCAGCAGAATCAAGAACAACTCGCGGATTGTTATGAAAAATTAGGTCAATTCGATTTGGCTGCTAAGGCATTGAGATGGAGCGCCGCAATCAAGGATAGCTTGCTCAATGAAAAAAACATCGTTCAAATCAATGAATTGGAACAGCGTTTTAAGATGGCTGAAAAGGACAAGTCCATCGCCCAACTGCAAGAGAAAGGAGCAAGACGACAATTGGCTGTGGTTTGGATTGCAGGTGCTCTGTTGCTTGCGGTGGCGATTTTTTTGTTGTTCATTCAGCGTCAAAAGCGGAAGTCTGCAGCCGCGCGCGATGCGGCCATTATTGCAGAGCGCGAACGAGGGCTGGTTGCTGTCTTTGAGGCGACGGAAGATGAACGCAAGCGCATAGCCAAAGATTTACACGACGGTATAGGTCAGCAATTGAGTGGCTTGCGAATGGGTTTTGAGAGCCTGCACGATGCCATTCGTGAGGTCCTTCCTCAGCAAGCACAGTCTATGGATCACCTCACTCAGGTCATAGATGAGGCCTGCCAGGATGTACGAACGCTATCGCATCAGATGATGCCAAAAGCCCTTGCTGAATCTGGACTGGTAGCCGCCATCGACGATATGCTGCAAAAAAGTTTGGGGCTCTCAGCTATACAGTATCGACTCGAACATTTCAAGGTGGACGGCGTGCGATTTTCAGAAAAAATTGAAATCGGTTTGTATCGCGTAGGCCAAGAACTGATCAACAACATCATCAAACACAGCGGAGCAAGCGAAGTGGTAGTACAATTGTTTTGCAGCAAAGGGTGGCTGATCATGATCGTGGAAGACAATGGACGAGGATTTAAGAGTTCACCCAACCAAGACGGCATAGGTCTTTCCAACGTGACATCGCGCATTCATACGGTGGATGGAGAGGTTTCGTGGGAACCAGGGCCACAATGCGGAACCGTCGCTACCATCAAGGTGCCAGTGACCCTGTGAGTTTCGTTGATAAATCTTTGAGCACATGGCTGGAATATGCCAAAGCTGCACCATTTTTGATCATACGCACGCAATGGAAATAGTCAACAAATTTCGGATTTCGCTTCGAGCCAGACTCTACTGGTCGATGATGGCCATCATCTTATTCTCCTTTATCATCACGGGTTTATTAGCGGTGTATCATCAATACGAGCAAAACGAAGTATTCAATTCACAGCGTTTGGCGCGTAAGGAGAATGCTATAGAGCGAAGCCTGGAGTACTTCCTTGTGCAGGAAGGCGGGTCCATGGATAGGGATTCATTGGTCTATGAGTTTTCGGATAAAATTTGCGAGTTGAGCGATGTACATAATATGTTCATCGTCATGTACAGCCTCGACGGGAGGTATGAGATTAGTACCAACAGTGCACGCATGGATTCCTTGGAATTGCCCTTCCGCATGGACTACACAGCGTTGAAGCAATTGAGCACAGGCAATGAACGAACTGAAATAGAAAAGGTGCTCAATGAGGTCAAATATTCGTTGGTGTATTGGTATTTCAAAGATCAGAATGGCGTGCCCATTGCCATTATCAATGTGGTGTATGAGAACAAAGAGAACAATGCCAACTTTGTGTCAGACTTTCTCAAAGAATTGGGTGCGGCGTATATCGCATTGTTTTTAATGGCGGCTTTTTCAGCCTTTTTATTGTCGCGTTACATTGTGCGATCGCTGGATACCATTGGGCGTAAAATGCAGCAAATGAAGCTGGGTCGCAAGAATGAAATGATCCGATGGGAAAGCAATGATGAGATCGGTGCCTTGGTGACCGAGTACAATCGGATGGTGGAAGAACTCGAAAAGAGCGCACACAAACTAGCCATACGAGAGCGTGAATCCGCTTGGCGTGACATGGCGCGACAGGTGGCTCATGAAATCAAAAATCCACTTACACCCATGAAGTTGAGGGTGCAGCATTTGCAGCGCACGTGGAAGGAAGACCCAGCCCACTTCGATGAGCGACTTCAATTGTTCTCTGGATCCATGATCGAACAAATTGATACCTTGGCCAATATTGCGAGCGAATTTTCGAATTTCGCCAATTTACCTGCTCCAAAACGAGAGCAGTTGAATATCATTTCCTTGGTCAATGGTGTGCTGGATTTATACAGTGAGGTGCCTGATGTGACCTTCCGGGTGCGCACCTATGGTCAAACGGAAATCGTGATCCATGTCGACCGCGACCAGATCATACGGGTGTGCAATAACCTCATCAACAATGCCGTGCAGGCGCTTCCCAAAGGGAAATTGGGGATCATTGATATTGCCATTCGTCCCACAAAGGCGGGAGTCCTCTTGCGTTTCAATGACAACGGAGCGGGAATAGACGAGGCCAATAAATCCAAAATATTTATCCCCAACTTCACCACCAAATCCACTGGCTCTGGCCTCGGATTGGTGATGGTCAAAAACATCATGGAGCACAACGACGGTGAAGTCGGGTTTTGGAGCAAGGCAGGCAAAGGCGCCTCCTTCTATTTGTTTTTCAAATGAGAGTTAGCCCTTATTCAAAGATCAACTTAGCCACTCTTTTCGAGCGTCCTTGACTGATTTTTACGGTGTACAATCCCGCAGCTTGTTGCGGTATTTCCATCGTTGTAGTACCTCCACCTTGCGCAGACCGCATGGTGTGACACAAAGCCCCTTGCATATTGTATACTTCTACCAAATAAGCATCGCTAGAGGCGTTGTTTAAGACCAAGGTCGCTGTGCCTTGGCTTGGGTTAGGGAACAATTGATAACGCAAAAAGGGATTGATTTCAGCCACACTCACCGCTGGGCTTGAAGAAATATTGATGTCGTCGAGATACAAATTGTTGCCGCCCAACCCTTCGAATTCTATTTTGACACGGAAATTTTCTGTGAACCATTCTTCGTTCAGGAGGGTCAGTGTTTCACCGTTCCATTGATCCAATGTAGTCGGGGTAAATTGGCTGTTTTGTGGGTCCACGGTGGGCAAATTGGTCAAGCCTTTTCTGATCTTGCGCAAGCTCCATGTCTGCCCACAATCGCCCGATACGCTGATGCGCAATTTGTCATCGGTCTCGTTTGTTTTGGAGGCATAGGCCCAACGGTAGCTCAAGTAGATCGTGTCCACTGCGCTCATGTCATAGGTGGTGCTGTAGAGAATGTCGGACACACCTATCTGGTTGTTGTTGAAGTTGCGCAATTTCAAACTCTTGTCCCCTGTGTAGCTCGCAGTGGGGGTTACTTCCCACGTTTCGTTGCCGCCTTCGTTGAAGCCACTCCAGTTGCCACCGGGCCAGCTATTCTCAAATCCTTCCTCGAAATTGGAGTCGCTTTGACCTAGTGGATACACTGTGATGTAGGATGATATACTTGTATTCAATTCCTCATTGCCGTTGCCGACTGTGAGGGTCACCGTGTAAACGCCAGGAGCCGTGTAGGCATGTATCGGATCCTTGTGCACCAGCGGGTCTGAACCAGTCAGCGTATTGCCATCCCCGAAATTCCACGTCCAAACGGAGACACCGTGGTAACTGTCGTCGAAGAATTGCACCGTGTTGCCAGTGCAAATGCTATTTTGGTTGCTGCTGAACTTGGCCAAACACAGCGGTGGATTGATGACACCTGTGGCGATTAGATTGCTGTTGGTGTGCAAATTGTTGCGTCCAGCTGTGCTGCTCGTAAGTGCATTGCGCATGCGAGTGCGCTGACCATAGGTGAACATCCGCGAACAAAAACTATACTCCATGTAATTTTGCACATTGTCGAGATCCGAACCACAACTCGCACCGTTGAGATTGCAGCTCACATAGCCAATGGTATTGGGTGTATCTGTTACAAAATCGTCGAAATCGCAGTTCGTTGCTTCATTGGGACTATTCGTCGGACCCCAGGTATGATAGAGGTTCAACCAATGGCCTATTTCGTGTGTCAATGTGCGGGAATACGCTACGTTCGCGGTTTCGATCAGACCCAAACAATCTGACTTGACCACAATGCCATCTGTCCAAGCCAACCAGTTGGGACTCACATCGCCGGGCAGATTGGTAAATCCAAGCGTATTGCCGCCAATGGTTTTGCATACCCAAATGTTGAGGTATTTGTTACGTGGCCAATAAATCAATTCTTTCATTGCATCGTTGAATCCGTCGTTGGTCAAATCACTGACCACACGATTGATGCCCGGATGACAATCGCCGTCGGGATCTTTGGTAGCAAGACGAAATTCGATATCTGTGTCAGCTGCGAGATCCACAAAACCATCTACGATCGCTGAGGTATCTGCATTTTGTTTGCGGAAGTCGCGGTTCAATACGTCAATGGCGCTCTGAATTTGTTCCGCACTGATGTTTTCCGGACCGCCTTCATGTATCACATGAAATACGACAGGAATAATATAGAGGTCGGTGTCTCCGCCGCGATCATTCGCACTGGAGGTGATTTCATCCACTGGACGCTGCAGATGAGGGTGCTGGTGATAGAGCTTCTCGCGCACTGCTGGCTGACCGCAGAAAAATGTGGGACGATCTGTTGCTTGTCCGAAAACAAAAGACACGGACATCAACGACCACAAAAAAGCCAAAGTAAGTTTTGTATTCACGTAAGGTACAGGTATAGGTATTTTCACTGACAAAGATACCATGCTGTGGTTAAACACCCTACTTAAAAATCGTGGCCACTGAAGGGAACAATGTGGTGATTCTTTTTTAATTTTTGAGACGAGCGAGGGCCATGGCGGCACATTTTTGCTCTGCCACTTTTTTGGAGTTGCCTTCGCCTGTTCCCATCACCTCGCCATCTACCAACAACTGGATGTGATAGAAGCTGGAACCACCCTCATTCCGATGATCGATGACTTGAAATTGCAAGGACTTGCGATGTTTCTGTCCCCATTCATGCAACTTGCTCTTGTAATCGACATCATCATGCACTGTGCTATCAAGTCCATGCTTTTTGAGAATATCCAACACGATTTTCAGGGTGAAATCATATCCCTTGTCGATGTATAGAGCTCCAATGAGTGCTTCCAATGCATTGCCCACGATGGAGTCATGCATTTCTTGTCGACCTAAATTGAGTTTGAGCATGCGGTCGATGCCCATGTCATAACCAAGCATATTGAGGTTTTCGCGGCGGACCACCTTGCTTTTCATCTTGGTCAGTTCGCCTTCGGGCAAATGCTTGTATTTTTCGTAGAGATAATGCGCGACAATGCTATCTAAGACGGAATCACCCAAAAATTCCAGGCGCTCATTGCTGTCTTTTAGACCTCCTTTGATTTTTTGTGCCGCTGAACTATGCCTGAAGCTCTGCTCGTATAGAAGCGTGGACTTCGGTTTATAGCCAAAAGTGGCTTGCACATAGTTTGCTACAGCTTCGTTGCCTGTGGACTTCCGGAAAAAGAAGAATTTCCAATTCATTCCACCTTTTTGAAAATAGCGGAAGTATTGTGTCCACCGAAACCAAAGGTATTGCTCATGGCGGCCTTTACTTCCCGATGCTGTGCTTTATTGAAAGTGAAGTTCAAACCGGGATCCAATTCCGGATCGGTGACTTCGAAATTGATCGTTGGCGGAATAATATTGTGTTTCAATGCCATGATCGTGGCAATGGCCTCAATGGCTCCAGCTGCCCCCAAAAGGTGACCAGTCATACTCTTGGTGCTGCTGATGTTGAGCTTGTAGGCTTGATCACCAAATACCGCTTGAATGGCTTTGGCTTCTTGCACATCACCCAATGGAGTGGATGTGCCGTGTACGTTGATGTAGTCGATTTCGGTGTGGGACATGCCAGCATCTGCAAGCGCATAACCCATTACATTGCGCGCACCAATGCCTTCTGGATGTGGAGCGGTGATGTGATAAGCATCGGCACTCATGCCACCGCCCATGATTTCACAATAGATCTGTGCACCGCGGGCTTTGGCGTGCTCGTATTCTTCCAAGATCAAACACCCAGCACCTTCGCCCAATACAAAACCATCGCGGGTTTGATCAAACGGACGGCTCGCAGTAGCGTAGTGATCGTTGTTTTCAGAAAGTGCTTTGCAAGCGTTGAATCCACCTACTCCAGCTTCGGTGATGGCGGCTTCACTGCCCCCAGTGACAAACATATCTGCCTTGCCCATGCGGATGTAATTGAACGCATCAATGATCGCATTGTTAGAGGAAGCACAAGCAGACACCGTGGTATAATTCGGCCCACGGAAGCCATAAATGATCGAGATATGACCAGAGGCAATATCAGCAATCATTTTAGGAATAAAGAAGGGATTGAAGCGTGGAGTGCCATCGCCTTTGGCGTAATTCATGGCTTCTTCTTGGAAAGTCAATAGACCACCAATGCCCGAGCCCCAAATCACACCCACACGATCCTTGTCCACGGTTTCCAAATCAATGCCGCAATCTGCAATTGCTTCTTTGGCCACTACCAAGGCGTAGTGTGTATACGGATCCATTTTGCGAGCTTCCTTGCGTTCGATGTGATCTTCAATATTGAAGCCCTTGAGCTCACATGCAAAACGCGTCTTGAATTTAGATGCATCAAAACGTGTAATCAGGCCTGCGCCGCTTACACCATTGATGAGTCCTTGCCAATAATCGTTCAGGTTATTGCCAAGTGGCGTCAATGCGCCCAATCCAGTCACAACTACTCTTCGAAGTTCCATAGGAAATGAATCGCTGGTTAATGATCCCTTTGTTTGTTGAAAAGGCTAACCAATCACGGTTAGCCTCAAATTTGTTGCACAGAAAAAATATTATTTCGCGTTGCCTTCGATGTAGTCAATAGCTTGACCAACAGTTGCGATTTTTTCTGCTTGGTCATCCGGAATTGCAATGTTGAATTCTTTTTCGAATTCCATGATCAATTCAACGGTATCCAATGAGTCGGCACCCAAGTCGTTGGTGAAGCTCGCTTCACGTGTTACTTCGGCTTCTTCAACGCCTAATTTATCAACGATGATCGCCGTTACTTTCTTTGCTACTTCTGACATTTTGAACTATTTAAAAGTGATTTATAGTGGGTTCAAAAGTAAAGTTTTTATCGTAGCCACAAACATTTTTTTTTATTGCGTGGTTGTAGATTCATTTTTTACGACTAAATAATTGATAAACAATATAATAAA
>JAIYCK010000068.1 GCA_027488055.1 Flavobacteriales bacterium
AATTTTAAATTTAAAACATTCATAAATCATGAATATTACTGCTGCAGACGTAAATAAACTGCGCACAATCACAGGTGCGGGTATGATGGATTGCAAAAAAGCACTCGTTGAAGCTGAGGGCGATTTCGATGCGGCCATCGATCTACTTCGCAAAAAAGGTCAAAAAGTAGCGGCCAACCGCAGCGACCGTGATGCCACAGAAGGTTTGGTTGTTGCCAAATTGGACGCTGGTTCAAAGCGTGGCGTATTGATCGTGCTTAACTGCGAAACCGATTTCGTTGCAAAGAATGCTGATTTCGGAGCTGTTGCCAACCACATTCTAGACATCGCTATCGCTTCTAAGCCTAGCAATTTGGATGAGTTGAAGGCTCTTAACTACACAGGTTCAGAACTTACTGTGAATGAGAAAATCACTGAAGAAATCGGTAAAATCGGTGAGAAAATCGAACTCTCTCAGTACAATGTGGTAGATGCAGAACAAGTGTATGCTTACAACCACCCAGGCAACAAATTGGCAGCCATTGTTGGATTCAACAAACCAACTGCTGATGATATGGCCAAGGACGTAGCCATGCAAGTAGCTGCTATGGCTCCAGTGTCAGTTGACGAAAGCTCTGTACCTGAAGAGGTAAAGCAAAAAGAAATCGAGATCGGAAAGGAACAAGCTATCAACGAAGGCAAACCAGCTGAAATGGCCGAGAAAATCGCCATGGGCCGCTTGAATAAGTTCTTCAAAGAAAGCACCTTGTTGAACCAAGAGTTCATCAAAGATTCTAAGTTGTCTGTTGCTCAATATTTGAAAACAGCTGACAAAGATTTGACTGTTACGGATTTCAAACGTTCTGCTTTGAACTAAGATCCACGAAATATTTATAAGGATGTCGGCCATGTGCCGACATTTTTATTTTACCGAATCTCCTTGTTGAGGGCGCTGCCGCCAATACAGATCCAATGCCAATGTACTTAATATGCACAGCATGCCTACATAAAAACCCCACGACATGTATTCACTTTGACCATAGAGATACAGCGCTATGAGTATCGTATAAATAGGTTCCAAATTGATCGTAAGAGCACAGGTAAAAGGACTTAGCTTTTTCATTACCTCCACCGACACCACCAAGGCCACCGCCGTGCAAACCACACCCAGAAATAGCAAACACTTCATATCATAGTCATTTGGCCATTGAATCCGCGGCAAACCATCGGTGACAAAAAAATAAATCGTGATGCTGACTAGCGCGCCTACCATTTCCCAAAATGAAATGGTTATGGCGTTCTTGGACTGCACAAAACGTGCGTTGGCAAGCGAAAAAAAAGCAGCGAGCGCAGCCGCAACCAAACCGAGTACTATTCCCTGCCAATAGCGCAACTCGAATCGAAAGACAAAAATCAATCCCACTGCTACCACCGCGCTCAAAAGGAACTCCTTCATTCGCCATGGACCACGGCCAAACCAAGGTCCCATCAGTGCCACAAAAAAAGAATTGGTGCTAATCGCACACAACGCGACGGAAATGGTACTGGCTTTAATCGCGGCAAAAAAAGTGACCCAATGCGCCCCAACCACTACACCACATAAAATCAAGGCCCCAACGGATCGCCAGTTTAAGGGCTGAATCAACCCCTTTAAAAGTCCGAAAATCGCCAACGCCACAAAGGCAATCAGCACACGCCACCACACCAATTGATCGGCATCTAAACTGATTTCATATCCAAGTATTCCTGTCAACCCCCAGATCAACACGATCAAGTGCATCAGCACCAAACTAAGGTTTCGGCTCAGCTCCATCGTTGGGGTCAAATTCTACTATTCCTCCACTCATTGTATACTTCATGATGTCGACTGGATTGCCATGGATGGGCTTCACATTGCGCGTGGGAACAACCAGCATATGTCCAGAAAAACTATAACTCATGGGAAAATAAACACTCACCTTCCCTTGGATATGCCCCAATTCCTTGAGGTCTGAATCAGTGATGAATCCAATCATCTCCAAATCCATCTCATCGCTGATTTTCACTAGCACTGGTTTGTCAAACTTCTTCTTATTGCCCACAAAGGCTCCCAATAAATCACTTATCGTATGGTATAGGTTATTTACGCCAGGAATACGATCCAATAAGCTTTCAAACAACCCTTTTAGGCGATCATTGATGAACAAACTACCCAAGTAACCCATGACAAACAATACAAGTAGCAATATGACAATGCCCCAACCCGTAAAATTATCTCCCTGCTGGGCCAATTCATCCTTAGAGTAATACAAAGCGGGGACAATGCCATCAAGCCACTTTAATAAGTTATAGATTATATAGCCTGTGCCGAATACTGGAAGCATGATCAACAAGCCATTCAGCATGTAATTCACGCATGTCTTCATCCATCGATTATTCATAATCAAAAAAATTACAACCTCTGTTTTTTCAAGGGGCTAAGTTACCTTCAAATGAGGCTCTATTGCACTTAAAAACACGGACTACCAACACGCGGAGTCCAAAAAAAAAGGCTGGAACATGTCCAGCCCTTTCAAATGATTTCAAAATATTATTGTTTAATCAAACGCGTCTTCACGACTCCTGAAGAAGTATGCGTGTGCATAATGTAAGCACCTGCACTCAATTCGTCCAACGACAAAATCGCCGCTGATGCATTGATCGTTTTGTTCACAACCATCTTACCAGTCACATCATACACTACACAAAAGTCGATCACATCGTTTGAACGGATGTTGACATCGCGCTCAACGGGATTGGGATAAACTTGTATCGCGCTTTGCAATTCGTCAATTGAGTTGAAGGTTACAATGAAAGTGTGCGTTTTGGTATCCACACAACCCGCTCCATTGTCAATAGTAAGTGTCACTGTCAGTTCAGAAACAGTTGACAAAAATGCATAGGTATACGTATGTGTCGGGAATTGCTCTGTGCTTGTAGCTCCATCGCCAAAATTCCACG
>JAIYCK010000317.1 GCA_027488055.1 Flavobacteriales bacterium
ATCCCAAAATGATTCGATTGGCACTGGTGCCAGTTGCTCTCACGACCGCCATAGCAATCCGCTTATGCAAATGCCATTTTTCCATTGCCAAAGCGATCAAAAACCCTCCAAGGAACAAAAACACAAATCGATTGCTATAAGCCAAACAGGTGGTTTCCATCTTCATGATTCCAACCAGCGGAAACAAAAGCACCGGTATAAGAGCCGTCACAGCCATGGGAATCACTTCACTCACCCACCATACCAGCATCCACGATACTGCACCGATCACCTTGTTCTGGGCAGGATCAAAGGAAAGTCCATGGGCACACAAAAAATAAATGAGCGGCCCGGCCAAAAGCCAAATGACGCGCTTTCCTGAATAAACATTGAGGGTTTGATCCATGGCGGCAAGATAATTCAGCATCGCCTTTGCGCAAGTCTTGTTTTGCAATTCAAGTTCTACCGCTAACTTGCAGCCCAATGGAAAATAGGGTTGTTAAGAAAAATCAGATCATCGACATTGAAATTCAAGACCTCGCCTTTGGTGGCGTAGGCATTGGAAAGCTGCACACTGAAAAAGGAGACTTTACCATTTTTGTGCAAAATGCTATTCCCGGTCAGATCGTAAAGGCACGGATCGAAAAGTCGCAAAAGAAATGGGCCGAGGCCGCTCTTTTAGAGGTGGTTCGTAAAAGCCCGCAGGAAATCACAATGGATTTTCAACCCATTCCCGGAGCACCCTATGCCACTCTCCCGATAGAGACACAGCATGCCTATAAGAAAAAAAACACCCTCGATTTATTCGAACGCATCGGTCTCGAAAAGGATATTGAAAGCAAATTCGACACATTCATTGAATCCCCGGATCATTGGCACTATCGCAACAAAATGGAGTATAGCTTCTCCATGATCCGATATGATTTTGACCTCAAAAAAGATGTCGACGATTTTGGATTGGGTTTCAAACACCGCGGTACTTGGTGGTGCGTGGAAAACATGGATCACGAAAGTGGACTGTTTGATGCTCAACTGGAAAATGCCCTTGCCGAAATCCGACAATGGTGCATCGACTCTGGTTTGCCCGCTTGGCATCCACCCCAGCGTGTTGGATTCTACCGCTTCTTAGTTGTACGAAAATCATACTCCACCAATCAGCTGCTCATCAACCTCGTGACCAATGATCCCGAAGGAACGGATTTTCAACCCATCGCTTTCGGCCAATTGCTCCAACGCATTCTCGGCGATCGACTGGCTGGTTTCATTCACACCATCAATCGCGACATCGGCGACCGCGTGGATCCGCTCAATGGCAGCTCACATCTGATTTTCGGTCAGGATAAAATTGTCGAAACCCTATTGGGCTTGCAATTTGAAATTAGTATGACGAGCTTCTTTCAAACCAATCCAGCTTGTGCAGAAAAATTGTATTCCCAAGCCATTCGCTATGCCATCGAAAACCCGATTGGAAACAACAAGAAAGTAATGGATCTTTTTTGCGGCACAGGCACCATCGCACAACTGCTCGCTCAGCAGTCCACACAAGAGGTGATCGGCGTGGACATCGTGGCTTCTGCCATCGAAGACGCTCGTCTCAATGCGCAAAGAAATAAGGTGACCAACGTGGCCTTTCATGCTGCAGATGTGGGCGCCTTCCTCAAGGAATTTCCGGAGTATGTGGGCCAAATAGGTACCATAGTTCTTGATCCACCTCGCGGCGGAATTGCACCCAAAACATTGAAAAAAGTAATGGCTTTGGGCGCAGATAGGATCGTTTATATCTCCTGTAACCCAAGCACACAAGCGCGCGATCTGATCGCACTGCGAGAAGACGGCTACCAACTCATCAAAATCAGCATTGCCGACCAGTTTCCTCATACCTCACATGTCGAAACCATCGCTTTGCTCGAGAAAAAATAACCACATAAAAAAGGACTGGCGTATATTTGAAACCATCCGATTAGCTATGAATCAAAATCAATCGCTCATCCTCACCGCTCCACAAATCGAGCAAAAAATTGTGCGCATGGCTCATGAGATCCATGAAAACAATTACAAGGAGAAAGAAATAATCCTCGTTGGAATCGTTGGGCGCGGAGTAGAACTAGCCGAGCGTATCCATAGCGCATTGCTGAAAATCACCACTATTCCTTTGCGACTTGAGAAACTAAGTATTCAAAAGGACCAGCCACTCTCGGGAAACATAAGCTACTCAGGGCAAACCGCAGACCTCAAAAACAAAAGTGTGATCCTCATCGACGATGTGTTGAACAGTGGTCGCACGCTGATATTCGCATCGAAATATCTTTTGACTACTGAGCCTCGCTCATTATCCATTGCTACGTTGGTGGACCGCTACCATCGTCGTTTTCCAATTCACGCGAACTATGTGGGACTCACCCTGTCCACTAATTTAAAAGAACATGTATCAGTGCAGCTTGACAAGGGCGCTGAAGCGGTCTATCTCACAGGCTCAACATCCTAGGGAAATTCAACCTTTTTTGGACAGCTCTTCGATCATCTTCACCAGGGGTTGTATGTCACGCCGCGTGGCATCCCATACTATATCTGCTTTCAAATAAAAAGCTGTACGCTCAGAGAGATGTGACCTTATACGCGTCCACAATGCTGCATCACCCAACCGCGCAATCATCGGACGGTCTTGCTTTTGGCTCTGCAATCTTCGAAACAATTCCATCTCAGCCACTTCCAGAAAAACTATG
>JAIYCK010000397.1 GCA_027488055.1 Flavobacteriales bacterium
CACAAGTTCAGCCACTGGATTGGGTGACCTTGCAGGAAGCAGCTTGCAATTCACACACGCCCCAATTACATACTACTATGGCTTTCAGATTGGAGAGCGCGCCAACAATCGCAACACTGATTATGGAATGAGCGGTTGGATGCTTTACAGCGGAATCGTGAATGGAGAGATGGTGAATGGGCATGGTGACTTTTTCGCCAGCAATGATTGCTGTCAATCACAAACTATTGAGCGGACCTGGACAGCCTCTGATTGCGCAGGCAATACCGTATCGCATATCCAAACCATTCAAGTCGGTAGCAACACTGCCCCACTTTCACCGATGCAACCACAACCCGTTTTGCCTCAGCTACAAGTTAGCTATGCTGGAAGTGAAACCTTTGATGTCGCATTTAGAACCGTCAAAGCAGGTAAGACCACCATTGAGATGTACAACATGCAGGGGCAATTGATCACTCAGATCTACAGCAATGTTTTAGAAGCCGGTGAAGAAGTGCGGATGCACTATCCATCACCTGGATTGCGCAATGCGATTTACTTCTTTAAAATGATCAGCGCTGATCAAGTGGTTGGTGCGCAAAGCATGATGATGCGATAAAAATATTCAGGTAATGTGCCTTGTTATAAATAAGGCGCATTACCTGATTTTCCTTGTTACAATCGCGTATATTCGGGCATCCATTAATCTCATTATTGCGTGCAGTTTCATACGCTTATATCCAACGAATTAGGACTTCATGCAGGTTCAGTTCACAATGTCATTCAGCTCATTCAAGAAGGTGCCACCACTCCATTCATTGCGCGATACCGCAAAGAAAAAACCAATGGAATGGATGAGGTGCAAATTGAAATGGTCAAACAATCGCTGCACAAACTCAATGAAATCTCCAAGCGGAAAACTACCATTTTGGAGACCATCGCATCGTTGGATAAGCTGACCCCAGCCTTGAAACAAGCCATTGAGAATTGTTGGAATTCCATTGATTTGGAAGATTTGTATTTTCCATACAAACCCAAACGAAGAACAAAGGCCACCATTGCGCGAGAAAAAGGACTGGAGCCCCTTGCTCATTGGTTGATGACAGAACCAAATATCTTACCCTATCAAGAAGCACAGAAATATATTCGAGCTGATATAGCCAATACAGAAGAAGCCCTTGCTGGAGCACGCGACATCATCGCAGACATCATCAATGATGATCCGCAAGCAAGAAATACGGTGCGACGCCTTTTTGAAAAGCATGCGGTGATCACAACGAAAGTAGCGAAGTCCAAGTCCGAAGAAGGTGCCAAATACAGCGATTATTTCAAGTTTAGTGAGCCCATTCATCGGTGTCCATCACATCGGATTTTGGCCATATTGCGTGCTTCAGAAGAAGGATTTATCAAATTAAAAATAGCGCCGAATGAAGAGCAATGTATTCGGCAATTGAACCAGCTGTATGTTCGTAAGAATACGCCATGCAGCCAACAGATTCGAATGGCAGTTGGCGATGCTTACGAGCGACTCATTGCACCTTCGCTGGAGAACGAGACCAAGCATTTACTCAAGTCGAAAGCGGACGACGAAGCCATTCGTGTTTTTGCGAGCAATGCGCAACAATTACTATTGTCTTCGCCTTTGGGAAGCAAGCGCATATTGGCCTTGGATCCTGGCTACCGATCAGGATGTAAATTGGTTTGTCTCAATGAAGAGGGTGATTTGATTTATGATTCTGTGATTTATCCGCATGAACCTCAAATGCAGCAAAAAGCTTCAGCGCAGGAAATCATGCATTTGGTTAACCAATATGATATAGAAGCAATCGCCATAGGCAACGGCACAGCAGGCAGAGAGACTGAGCTCTTTGTCCAATCGCTTGGACTGCCTTCCAGCGTCGAATTATTCATGGTCAACGAAAACGGTGCATCGGTGTATTCTGCATCAGCCGTGGGACGCGAAGAGTTTCCAGACAAGGATATTACGGTGCGAGGAGCTGTATCCATTGGTCGTCGATTGGCCGATCCGCTGGCTGAATTGGTCAAAATCGATCCCAAGAGCATCGGTGTTGGTCAGTACCAGCATGATGTGGATCAAAACAAATTGCAACAAAGTTTGGAGACCGTGGTGGAGCGTTGTGTGAATCAAGTGGGGGTCAACATCAATACAGCCAGTAAAAGTTTGTTGAGTTATGTCTCTGGACTCAATGCCACTGTTGCACAAAACATCGTCGAATATCGATCCAAGAATGGCGCCTTTCAATCGCGACAAGACCTCAAAAAAATCCCTCGACTCGGTGAAAAAACCTTTGAGCAATGCGCCGCTTTCATTCGCATACCCCACGCTAAAAATCCATTGGACAATAGCGCTGTGCATCCCGAAAGCTATGACATCGTAGCACAAATGGCCAAAGACTTAAATTGTCAAATCGCGGATTTGATGCGCGATGACACCACGCGCAACCGCGTGCAGCCCGAACGCTACGTAAGTGACAAAGCTGGTTTGCCGACGATACAGGATATACTATCCGAACTAAAAAAACCGGGACGAGATCCGCGTGAAAAACTAGAAGCCTTTCGCTTCGCACCCATTCAATCGGTGGAGGATTTGCATATCGGCATGATCGTACCCGGCATTGTGACCAACATCACCAAGTTCAGTTGTTTTGTTGACATCGGCGTCAAGCGCGACGGGATGGTGCATATATCCCAAATGGCAGATAAATACATCACTGATCCAAATGAGGTGGTTAAAATTCAGCAACACGTGACAGTCAAAGTGACCGACATCGATCTGGTCAGAAAACGAATTGGGTTGAGCATGAAGTTGTAATTTCAATTCGTTCGTCTTTCCCTCTGTCCAGTCACAGCGCTCATACAGATTTTCGACGTTTATCTCAGATTTGATTGGTATAAAGTCAGCCAACTAATATTGCCATTTACGCAAGCTTAAAATTGATGGAGTCAATCGTTCATCTTACATTCAGCTTGGCGTTTTAGCTAGTTAAATAGACACACGCCATTTTGACCCATGCGATTAACAAGGGCCATCCCATTCAGCGATCACACATTCGAACGGTCTATTCGAACATGCCTTCATTCAGTACATCCAATATTTCTTTCGCAGCTAGGCTGATCTTGGTGCCTGGGCCAAAAATCCCGACGCATCCAGCCTTGTATAGGTACTCATAATCTTGCTCAGGAATAACACCTCCAGCCACCACAAGGATGTCAGGACGACCTTCAGCCGCCAATGCGGCAATCAATGCAGGTACCAAGGTCTTATGGCCAGCCGCTAAGGACGAGGCCCCCACCACATGCACATCGTTTTCGATGGCTTGCTTCGCTACTTCTTCAGGTGTTTGAAACAATGGACCGATGTCCACATCAAAACCCAAATCGGCAAAGGAAGTGGCAATCACTTTGGCTCCCCTGTCGTGTCCATCTTGTCCCATTTTGGCTATCATGATACGCGCCCGGCGTCCAGCCTTGGCCGCAAATGCATCGCTGCACTGCATCGCTATCTCAAAATCTTGATCGCTCATACTCTCGCTTTTATACACTCCACTGACACTTCGGATATTGGCCACATAGCGACCAAAACTTTTCTCCATAGCGTCGCTTATTTCACCCAAACTGGCCCTCACGCGGGCCGCTTCCACAGCTAATGCCAACAAATTGCCTTCACCTGATTGTGCTGCATTCGCAATGGCTTGCAACGCGCTTGCGCATGCTGCTTGGTCGCGCTGAGCCTTCATCTGCTCCAAGCGTTTAATCTGTGATTCGCGCACAGCGACATTGTCTACATCCAAAATATCGATTGGAGCCTCTTGTTCCAATGCGTATATATTGACCCCGATGATTTGATCTTTCCCGGTATCAATGCGCGCTTGCTTGCGTGCGGCCGCTTCTTCAATGCGCAACTTAGGCAATCCTGCCTCGATGGCTTTTGTCATGCCTCCCAAATTTTCAACTTCTTCGATCAACTGCATGGCTGCCTCGTAAATGGAAGTAGTAAGTTGCTCCACATACACCGATCCTGCCCATGGATCCACCGCTTTGCAAATGTCCGTTTCGTCTTGAATATACAACTGTGTGTTGCGTGCAATGCGCGCGCTGAAATCGGTGGGTAGAGCAATGGCTTCATCCAAGGCATTGGTATGCAAACTTTGGGTACCACCCAATGCTGCGGCCATGGCCTCGATGCACGTGCGTGCGACATTGTTGTATGGATCTTGTTTGGTTAGACTCCAACCACTGGTTTGACAATGCGTGCGCAATGCCAAAGACTTGGGATTGGTCGGATTGAATTGCTGGATGAGTTGTGCCCAAATCAAACGGGCCGCGCGCATTTTGGCGATCTCCCGGAAATGATCCATCCCGATGGCCCAAAAAAAGGAAAGACGCGGTGCGAACTCATCGATGCTCATGCCTGCCGCAAGTCCTGCGCGCACATACTCCAAGCCATCGGCCAAGGTATAGGCCAATTCGATTTCCAAGGTTGCTCCAGCTTCTTGCATGTGATATCCCGAAATACTGATGGGATTGAACTTGGGCATCTCTTTGCTGCAATAGGCAAAAATATCGCTCACGATCCGCATGCTGGGTGCAGGTGGATAGATATACGTATTTCGCACCATGAACTCCTTCAGGATATCGTTCTGAATGGTGCCTTGCAACACCGATTTGGACACGCCTTGTTCCTCCGCTGCAGCAATGTAAAAAGCCAAAATAGGAATCACAGCGCCATTCATGGTCATGGACACACTCATTTGATCCAAAGGAATTTGATCAAACAACACCTTCATATCCTCAATGCTGTCGATGGCCACACCTGCTTTTCCCACATCGCCCACCACCCTCGGATGATCGCTATCGTATCCGCGGTGTGTTGCTAGGTCAAAGGCCACACTAAGCCCCTTCTGGCCTGCAGCTAAATTGCGGCGGTAAAAAGCATTGCTTTCTTCGGCTGTGCTGAAACCTGCATATTGTCGAATGGTCCAAGGTCGAATAGCATACATGCTCGCATACGGACCGCGCATATACGGTGCGATCCCTGCGCCATATTGCTCCATTTTGGATGGTGCCTTTGCTGCCGAAATTGGACGCAGCGTTGTATTCAATTTAACTCTTTGCATTTGCTTTTACTTGATACTTGTTGACTCCAACTCTGATTTTTTGTCCACTTCGAATGGCTTCTTCGGTGCTTGCTCCAATGGTCTGTGCTGCCTTTTGCCATGCCGTTTCCTGCATCGTCCAGCCTCCGTGCTCTTCCATCTCCACCAACGAATTCCAAGCCTGCTCCGCCATTTGACCGAACATATGTTCGAGGTAATAACTTCCTTGCGCCGCATGCAATGCCGAATCCATGCAGGACTCCTCTCGTAAAAGATGCAATATGTTCCTCGCCCATCGCAGCGCATGAACAGGGTCGGCAGTTGGATCGTGAGGTTGCACTTCAATGCTCGATGCTTGTCCAATAGCGGCGCTCATGGCCGCAGTGGTGGCGCGTAATAAATTCGTATTGGTATCGGTGGTGGAATACGAAGTGACTCCAGTCACCGCATGAATGAATATACTCTGACTACATGCATGCTCCGGAGCATAGCTCGCCACAAGCTCGGCAAACAAATGTCGAATCACACGGATTTTGGTGATCTCCAAAAAATAACTCGTATCCGAAGATGTTTGAATCTGCAGCATGGCTGACGCCTCATCAATGGTAAAGCCTGCTGATGTGAGTCGAAACAAGGCCTCTTGTGCCTGACCTAGTATGGCGGCTACCTGCATAACGGCTGAGGCGCCTGTGCGTGCCAACGCAACTCCATCGATGTAGAACAAGCGGCAGCGAGGAAAAGCTTGCTGGTAATAACGTACAGCTTCGACGTCCCAATTGTCGCTCCACAGTATCCGTGCATCATTGCCTAAAAGACCTTGAAGTGTATTCGACTGCCAACCCCGTTGGTCTGCATATGCGTGCAATGATTTTGCATACGAAATGGTCAAAGGGATGTTTTGCCAATGCAATTGAATATAAGGCCACTCAATTTCAGCCAATGAAGCATCCATCTCATGCGGCTCGGGAGCTTGCAAAAAACCAATGCTTTGAGCTCCGCCCGCCAAACACATGAGCGCTTGGGTTCGCGCAGCTTCGGCTCCATCTGCCGTCACTTGCTGATGAATGTGAAATGGAAATACCCCTAGCGCGGCTTCAGCTGAAGAGGTCGCATGCGTGTAATAAGGTTCCATTTCGATGCCCGGTTCAGGCGACCATTGCAGTGACTCCAACGACCGCTCGCCGAGTTCTTTCTGAATGGCCTTTAGCCACTGATCCTTGGTATTGGGATCAAAGACGTGAAGTTCTTTCAAATTCATTGCCCGAAATTACATCATTCGGTGCATTTCGCAGTGACTGAGTTTCCATGCGATTTACACATCGTCCATCTATCTTTGTACCAACCCATGTTAGAATTAGAATCCACTTATACCTCCTTGGATGCGCGACTTTTCACCTTCGCTCATGCCGCTGCG
>JAIYCK010000087.1 GCA_027488055.1 Flavobacteriales bacterium
GGGTCACTGGTTCGAACCCATTGTTGCCCACTTAAAAAATGAATCAAAAATGATTCTTTCTTTTTTTTGTGTAAATGAGCCATTCAAAACAAGTTCCGCATGGTTGCATTGCGATTTGACTGTACAGATTTCACCAATAGGCTAGTCATAGGGATGGGACTCCTTTCAATTTAAAACGTAATGGTCGATGTCAACTTGAAGGCAAAGTTGTCGCGCATTGTATCCAAGTGATAAGGGCCGTAGCGATAGAAAACGCCTAACCCAAGCGAACTTAGATTGCTTTTGATCAGATTGTTGATCGATAGGCCTGTTTCGTGATAACCGAGTGAAGCTGCTTTCAAAGGTACAGAATGATCATTCGGTTTGTTCAATGAGCCAAAAAGACTGCTCTGGCTTATGATAAGTTGCGGTTCGAATTTGGGTCTGCGAAAGAGCAGATGTTTGAAATTATGTCGAATGTGGATGGCAGCATATGTGTCATGCATGAACTCATTGGTGCGCATCGTTTCGAAGGTGTTGTTCACAGCTATCGTAAAACGGTCATAGGTGCCTCTTGCATTGTATAAAAGCGGTGCGGGTGCATCGCCTGTAATTTTTCCTCCATAAAGCTGTGCTGTGAGCTCCCCAATGTTCAAGATGTAAAACACTTTGCTGAGATTCAGATCCATGCGATTGTATTGCAAATCACCCCACTTGATAATGGATCCACTATTTGCAAGGCGCGCTGTCAGTATCGGCCATTTGCTACCCATGCTCACTTCTCGTTGTCCCATGCGAATCAATTTTTCGCCGGGTGCATATCGCAAGGTTATGCTCGATTCAATGAAGCTGAATTGATTTTGACTCAATGTGATTTGCTCTGTGGTGATCGGATACCAGTTATAGGTTGCAAAGCTTTTAACAAAGCGCTGCGATAGGGCTGCGATACCGCTTAGATTTGACCACCATCGACCTTTTAAGGATAGTTCTTTGACTTCGCAACGATCCATGCGACTCACAAAAATGGGATACAAAAAAAAAAAAAAACTTGGATCAATCTTATCCAATTGATGGCCGCCAGTTTCAATTAAATCATTGTAGTATTCAGCCTTTAATTCAATGCCTCTTTTTCTATGAAGATGGAGGATTGCATCTCCACCATATTTATGACCTCTGTCTTGCAAACCGTAAGCGTAATATCCGCCCAATGTGACGTGTTTAAAGAGCTCTTCATTGGTATGCAGGCCTGCTCCGAGGCGGAATCCTTCAAAGTTGTTAAACGCGAGGAGTCTTTTGATGTCCAAATCGAGCTTACCTAATCGCCATTTACCAATCGCCAACGATTCCAATAACTTCACTTTTTTATCGAAATGATTGGCTTGTCCAATACTATCAATAACGTGATAGGTGGTGATCTCTTTGATGGAAATACTGTCAGGTCGGTGGACGGACCATATACTGTCATTGGAAAGCGAGGCGTTTTTATCCATCATCAGCACAATAGGACTGAATTCACTGGCCTTCAAAGGAGGGTCTAGGTGAATGTTGCGGATGTATGATTTTCCATCTCCCACCATAGGGACATTGTTGATCATCATGCCGTTGAAAACAATGGTAGCATTGAGCTGGATAGGAAACCATCTTCGGTTTTCGATGAGTTGATATTGTTGTTGGATTTTTATCTTTTGTGGGCCGCTTGTAAGAGGGCTTGCAGTCACCTGTTGAATGGCGTAGGATCTGGAATTGATAAACAATAGGCCTTCCATCCCGTCGAAGTTTTTGTTTTTGCGTGGGCGATAGGAAATGGTCCATACAGTATCTTGCTGTAGCACTGAGGTATTTTCAAGGATGAATAAGTACTTGGATATGCTGTTGTTTGCCAACGGACTCATGTACTGATTGCTTAGAAGCGAAACTTCTTCTCCATAGAAGGAAAAGGACTGCAGATTGGTCGCAAGTACGAAGAAATCAGTGTTTTTAAGTCCGGATACGCGGTTGGCCAAGATGGTTTCTTCGCTGAAATGAGGCGGTAGAAACTTTCTTTTGGATACGGTTTCCATCAAAAACAAATATTGTTGATTGAAGAATTCATACATCGAAATGACAGAAGAATCTTGTTTGGCTAGGCTATCGGGTTGATGCACCAAATTGCTGTCCAGCTGAGCTCCAAACACAAGTCGGTTGTAGCTTTCGTAGGTGAAACCTCCACCTTTCTCAGGGTGATTGATGTCTTTGTTGGCGATGGCAGCGCGAATGATGCGCTCTGCGGGATTGATACCAGGCCGTATCACAACTTCCTTGAGAGCGATATGATCGGGAAATAATCTGAGTAGTCCATTGGCCTCATGGCGCTGCAATTCCAATGTAATGTAGCCGACGCATTGGATCAAAATGCTGTTGGATGTGCTTTCGATTGCAAGTTGAAAATGGCCATCGATATCAGAAAAGGTACCATTGCTCGTGCCTTGTTGAAGGATCACGGCAAACGCGATGGGTTGATCGCTTTCTCCATCAATGATTCTTCCGCGCAAGGTGTCTTGCATTGCAGAGGTGGATTGACAATGACAGATGGCCGAATACAAGAGGGCACATATCATTAGTATTTTCAACTTTATCATGAGAAATGGATGCGGATCAAATTTTATCTATTCTGTTATTCAGTGTCTTTTTACAAAAGGATCGCTGAAGCACAATGATCAAATATATGCGATGCAAAGGTGAAGGCGAAAGAATGGTTTTGACATTTTAATCAGTGTAGCTCTCGATCAGTGTTACTTGCGAGAAGGATTAATTTAAGCGCTTATGCTTTTGATTGAAGTTTGGTCTTTAGTAGAGCAAAGAATGATGAAAGTAACATGCACGATTCCTGCGGTTTCCATGCTAGCTTTGTCGAAATGGTTTCTTCGATCAACGAAATACAACGAATTGGCAGACGCTTAACATGGGCTCGTTTCTGGAACATGGTGTTTGTTTGGTCGAGCTATTGGTTGAGCCGAATATGGCCATCGATGCAACCACCAGCTCCTATTTCGGTCAGCATTGAGCCCACCACAGCGTGTAATTTAGGTTGTCCCGAATGTCCAAGTGGACTCAAGATGTTTGATCGACCTACGGGCAACGCGCGTGAGGAATTGGTCCATGGTTGGTTGGAGCAATTGGCGCGTAAAACAATGTATGTCAATTTCTACTTTCAAGGAGAACCGTTTATACATCCTGGATTTTTGCGGCTTGTCAGCTTTGCGAACGCAAAAAACATGTATACCTCGACAAGCACGAACGGACATTTTTTGCATGATGCCTTGGCCCGTCAAACGGTGGAGTCTGGCCTCGATCGATTGATAATCTCCATTGATGGCTTGACGCAAGAGGTATACGAGCAGTATCGCATTCATGGGAAATTGGAAAAGGTACTTGAGGGAGCGCGAAATATTGTAAAATGGAAAAAGGAATTAAAGTCACAAACCCCGTTGGTGGTGTTCCAGTTTTTGGTAGTGGCCCCAAATGAGCATCAAGTGAAGGACGTATTGGCTTTGGCCAATGAAATTGGTGTGGATGAGGTACGTTTCAAAACGGCTCAAATTTATAACTACGCGTCCGGCCATCCTTTGATACCTAAAAATGAGAAGTACAGCCGATATAAGCGAATGTCCGATGGAACCTATGTGGTAAAGAATGCCCTTGAAAATCATTGTTGGCGCATGTGGAGTGGTTGTGTCATGACGTGGGATGGACGGGTGGTGCCTTGCTGCTTTGACAAGGATGCCACACACGTGTTGGGTCATGTGGATCAGCGAAATTTCCATGAAATATGGACAGGCTTGAAATATCGAGCTTTCCGGAAGCAAGTGATGTCAGGCCGCAATCAATTGGACATTTGCTCCAATTGCAGTGAGGGAACTCAAGTTTGGGCTGCCGTCGATTGAAGTACAACTCGTGTTGGGAAAGGAGCAAACCTTCTTTATCTTAGCCGCATCTGAACACTATGTGGGAATTTTTAAGAGAAATAACGGATCCTCAAACCATCATACGCGAAGGCGGAATGATCCTTTTGTTATTGGTCATATTTGCAGAAAACGGACTCATCGTTGGTTTTTTTCTGCCTGGTGACAGTCTTATTTTTCTGGCGGGTGTGATTACGGCCTCGGCGAATCCTTTGAATACCGAGATTGAACATTTGGCCTTGCTTATGTTCGGTGCGGCCGTTGCTGGGAGTCTTTTTGGATATCTCTTTGGACGCAGGGTGGGTAAACGACTTTTTCATCGCCCTGATAGTTTTATTTTCAAACGAAAATATTTGGATTTAACTCAAAGCTATTATGAAAAGCATGGTGGAAAAACGTTGATTTTAGGCCGATTTCTACCCATTATTAGGACATTTGCGCCAATTATTGCAGGCGTTATAAAGGTCCCCATGGGCACTTTCATGGTATTCAATATTTTGGGCGGGGCCCTATGGATTTGTTCATTGAGTTTCATTGGCTATTACATCGGCCACAAGTTTCCATGGATAGAAGGTTATTTGGGATACATAATTCTTGGATTTATTTCCATCACCACCATGCTATTGGTGCGTCAGTATTGGCAGCACAAAAAGGAAAAACGCCAACAAAAGGATGCCTAGTCCCGCCATTTAGTGAGGTGTTTGCCGTAAAGGCTTTTTCGGTGACTCAAAAAACGAAGTGATTATATTTTCATTGATAAATACTTAAAACGAAAAGCCATCCCCGTTGGGATGGCCTTTTCTTGAAGGTAATAGAGAGTAAACGGTCAAAGAACAGACCGTGCTTTTAAATGTATTTATTTCTTATTGAATGTCGCGGGATAAAAAGCCACCCTAGAGGGGTGACTTCTTGAAGGTAATAGAGAGTTATGTGAGATCCGATCAATCCCCATAATTGTAAGTGTTTTTAGAGTTTGATATTTTGGATGGATGAGTTTTTATACATTAAGTGTTCAATCGATGTTGGAATTGGAAGAAGCCCTAACAATTTGGCACATTCGATGGCATCTGAGTCCGATTCACAATACATTATTCTGTTTTTTGAGTTGTGGTTCCAACCAGTGTTTGCTTGTGAAATTCTACGTCTAACTGTTTTTTGTAGGCAGTCTGATATTTGCTTTTCCGTAAAAAAGTTAGATACTTGGTGGTGCTTATTGATTTTAGTATTGATGGAATTTGTCGCCTCTGCTATGCTTCTGCGAATTGATCTTTCGTGTAGGAATAAAATATACTTGATGGGCACCCCTAACAAGAGTAAGTTGGATAGATAAATAAAACCGTTGATGAGGTTGGCACGAGTTGGCGAGGCAACAAAGTGCAAGCTGACGGGTTGAAAGCATTGAGATGGTAGCAGTGATACTTTATTGAGCAAGTAAGCGGGAGTGTTGACTTCTTCATTTTGGTCATCTGTTCGCATGAACAAAAGTGAATTTTCGAAATAAACATATTTTGATTCGCGCAATTCAGCATTGTTGCTGAAGGCAGTGCTTGCTCTGAAATTGATTCTGAATACGTCTTCATTTAGTTTCCAGCGAAAGATATTCATGTGAATAATGGAGTACGCAAGAGTGGCCCATTTTACAACATGTTGCACATCCTCAAGATGGTGCAATTGAATTCTTGTATCCATTCCTGCCAGTGCTTTCAAATTGAAATCATCCGGTTTGATTCCAAGGGTCTTGCAAAGGGCAGCATCAATTTTTATGTGTTTGAATTTTTGCAAATCAAAAATGGCTATGAATTCGTTTGGCAGTGTACTGCGATAGGGTATCGATTGGGGCCGAATGCTTTTCGTTGTTTTTACTTCAATGTCTTGAAGCAACTTGGCATAATCATTTAGTTTATTGGATTGGTTGATTTGTTGAATGGCCTTTATGATTTGAGGGATTTTTTTGGTGGATCCATCTTTCACAAATAACTCAGGATTTTTGTCTTTCCAATATTTTAAATGAAGGTCCAACAATTGAGTGGCAGAAGGCAGATCAAATGTTGTTTGATTGAGTTTTTTGTACGGCATTTAAAGTTAAGGTGTTGAATCAGTCTTCAACTTCTTCCAGCTTTCTTCAGTCACAAATATGAAATGCACAAATAATTTTTACCAAATAATTTCGAAAAATCCGAAAATATTTTTGAATAATTTTCTCAGTTGAAGTGCATTTATTTTGCTAGAAATTTGAAAATGAATCTTTAAACATTGGGAGTGGCAGGTGAGATTTTTTAGATGCTTTGTGTTTTTTTTGATGTTTAGCGTAAAAAAAAACTCCCGTTCCAACCGGAACGGGAGTTTTTATGTATGGTCTATCTCAGTGGCTGAGCCACCAAGATGGATTATTTGTTGATCACCAAGCGACCCATTTCGATTTGGTCACCTGTAGTCAAACGGAACATGTATACGCCAGTTGCGAAGTTGTTCACGTCCACATCTACTTTGTATTCCATACCAGCATCTACTTTGCCATTGAATACCTCAGCTACTTTGGCACCTGCAAGATCGAAGATCTCCAATTTGCTCTTTGCAGTAGCTGTTGATTTGAATGTGAAAGTAGCATTGTCAGTAGCAGGATTTGGATAAACCGCTACTACAGCTGTTGGTGCAGCAACCTCAGGTGTTGTAGGCTGAGTGTTGATGTTGTCCTGGATGGTAGTACCCTCGAAAGTAATGTACTGTGTGCAGTAGTCAGTGTTACCTGAGCAATCTGATACAGTCCATTGACGAACGATGTAGTAATCTGGGCAGCAATCTAGATCGAATGAGAAGTCACCAGAACCAGAGATGCTACCTTGGTTTGTTCCGTAAGCAACTTCATTCACGATGAATGTACCGCTGTAAGAGAACCAACCACCGAAGCCATTTTCAGATGCGCTCAAGTTGTTCGCACCGTTACCCAATTGGAAGCCGAAGTAGTTGTTGGCTGGAGCATGTACCAAGTTCAATGAAGAACCAGTGTAGCCACCGAAACCAGTCAACTCAGCACCTTCAGAAGCAGTCAAGTAGAAGTACAACCACTCTTCGTGATTTGCATCCACTCCATCGCAATCTGCTTTGAAGTTGGTTGGGAAACCTTGTGAAGTAAACTCAGACCATGTCAAGCCACCATTGAAGTGTACATTCACATAGAAACCGTTTGATGGGTTGCTATTGCTAGCCAAAGTAGCTTCTACATGGATTGAACCATCAGGATATTGTACCAAGTGACCTTCAGTTACGTGGTAGTAACGGTGTGATGGAGCCAATGAGAACAATACCATTGCCCAGTCTTGACCTTGAGCAGAAGCAGCGCACAATGCATTGCTATTGTCTGGTGTCAAAAGATCGCAATCCGCAATTGAACCTTCAGCAGGTTGCTCACCCATGATGAACTCCTCGAAGTATGGCTCGATGTCACCTTGGCAATTGTCAGTAGCTGTCACCTCAGCAGGAGCTGGGATCTCAGCGTCACAAGCCAACACGATGTTGTTTGGACAACCGCTCAATACTGGAGCTGTTACATCCAATACAGTGATGGTGTACTCAGCGTAGTCGTAGTTACCACACTCATCGTAGGCATAATAAGACACCAACAATGTTTGGTTGCCACAATCATCGCTTTCCAATACTTCAACAGATGGAACTACTTCAACAGAATCATCACAGTTGTCAGTAGCTGATACAGCTACTGGCGCTGGAATTTCAGAAGCACATTCTACTTCTACATTGCTCAATTCAGTTACAATTACTGGAGCTGTTTCATCATAGATGCTGATGTACTGGCTGAAGTCGTTGATGTTACCGCATGCATCGATAGCAACCCAGTTGCGTACGAAGAACATTGCACAACCTTCCATTGAGATATCGCTGTCAGAGTAATCCAATGTGATATCGCTGCAGTTGTCACCAGCCATTGGCTCGATCACTTCTACTTCAGACAAACACTCATAAGAGAACTCATTGCTTTGCTCATAGAAATAAGGAGCAGTCGTATCAACGATAGTGATCGTTTGTACGTGTACAGCAGTGTTACCACAGTTGTCAGTAGCAGTGAAAGTACGTGTGATCACGCTTTCAGCAGCACACTCACCAGCAGCAGTTGATACTTCAACGCTTACTTCTACATTGTAGTCGCAAGAGTCAGCAGCATATGCATTTTCCAAAGCGTAATCTTCGCTGCACTCTACTTCAAAGCTAGCAGGAGCGTAAGAGAACCATGGGTTGTTGTTGTCAACTACAGTGATAGCACGGTCGATTACAGTTACGTTGCCGCAATTGTCAGTCGCTGTCCATGACTCAGTGTATGTTACACCACACACACCAGTGATTTCATAACCAGCGTATTCCACTGATACATCACCACCACAGTTGTCTGTGAAGTTAGGATCGAAGCTTGGAATCTCTTGGTTGCAAGACACGGTGATGTCTGATGGCTCAGTACCTGCAGGAGCAGTTACGTCGATCAAACGGATGATTTGTCCGAAGATCTCAGAAGTGTTGCCACAACCATCGTTAGCTGCATACTCACGGTAGTATACACCAGCACACTCACCAGAGAACAATTCAGTCGATACGATTTCGATGGTTGGCTCTTGACAGTTGTCAGTAGCTTCCACGAAGATACCAGCGTTCAATTCAAACTCTTCACAAGCGATCTCGATTTCGCTGTCACCAGTGATCACTGGAGCAGTGTTGTCAGAGAAGCCGATGTATTGGTTGAAAGTGTTAGCGTTACCGCAAGCATCTACAGCAGTCCACACACGTGTGAAGCCATAGTAGCAACCTTGTTCCCACTGATTGCCATCTTCATAGCTCAATGTGAAGTCACTGCAATCGTCACCAGCCATTGGCTCGATGATTGGCGCAGTGGTGTTGCACTCGTAAGAGAACTCATTGCTTTGCTCATCGAATGATGGTGCTTGTGTATCTTGAACTGTGATAGTCTGTGTGTAGAACGCTTCGTTACCACACTCATCCAATGCACGGAACATACGGTGCACTTCATAGTTTGCAGGACAGTCACCCAAAGTAGTGTCGATTGCCAACTCGATTGTTACATCCATATCGCATACATCGTAAGCGCTTGGATATTGAACAGCTGGAAGTTCCTCTGTGCACTCGATTACTACGCTTGCAGGAAGTGTTTCAACATTGAAATATGGATCTTGTGTGTCTACGAATGTTACCACACGATCAATTGTAGTGATGTTACCGCAATTGTCTGAACCAACCCAGAATTCAGTGTACGATACATTGCATGTGCCTTCCACGTTGTATCCAACATACTCTACATACACCTCACCACCACAGTTGTCTGTGAAGTTTGGATTGAATGCAGGTACTTCGGCACCACACTCAACTGTGATATCCATTGGCTCGAAGCCTACAGGAGCAGTTACGTCGATCAAGCGGATGATTTGTCCGAAGATCTCAGAAGTGTTACCGCAATGGTCGATAGCTACGTACTCACGGTAGTATACACCTGCACACTCGCCAGAGAACAATTCAGTCGATACGATTTCGATGCTTGGCTCGTGACAGTTGTCAGAAGCTACCACGAAGATACCACTATTGATATCGAATGATTCACAAGTCACTTCGATTTCATTCTCACCAGTGATCACAGGAGCAGTAGTGTCGATGATAGTGATCGTTTGAATGTAGGTGTTTGAGTTACCACATTCGTCAGTTACAGTCCACGTGCGAGTGAAGATACGGTCACAGATTGTATTTCTGTTTCCATTGCCTTGATCATCTCCGTCGTTACCGCCGTTATCATCACCATCGTTGTCGTCGTCATCTCCGTCATCATCACCATCGTCATCTCCGTCGTTGTCATCGTCATCATCATCTCCGTCGTTATCGTCGTCGTCATCTCCGTCGTTGTCGTCATCATTACCGTCGTTGTCGTCGTCATCATCATCATCATCGCCATCGTCATCTCCGTCGTTGTCGTCGTTATCGTCATCTCCGTCGTTATCGTCGTCATCGTCGTCTGATTGATCACCTTGAACACGCATGGTGTTTGAGATCTCGCTGTCCAAGAAACTAAATGTTAGATTGGCAGAACAGTTGTCCATAGCGAGTGGCTGGATCACAGGGATGCTGTCGCTGCACTCATATGTGAATGCATTGATCTGCTCACCGAAGATTGGAGCCTGTGTATCTTGAACTGTGATTGTCTGTGTGTAGAATGCTTCGTTGCCACACTCATCAAATCCGCGGAACATACGGTATACAGTGTAGTTCGATGGGCAGTTACCATTGATTGTTTCAGTGGTGAACTCAACATCTACATCCATATCACATGCGTCATATGCAGTTGGGTACTGAACAGCTGGAAGCTCTTCTGAGCACTCGATTACTACGCTTGCAGGAAGTGTTTCAACATTGAACCAAGGATCTTGTGTGTCTACGAAAGTCACAACGCGATCGATCGTAGCTACATTGCCACAGTTGTCAGTAGCGATCCAAGACTCTGTGTAAGATACATTGCAAGTACCTTCTACATCAAAGCCAACATACTCTACAGAAACCTCACCACCACAGTTGTCTGTGAAGTTTGGATCGAAAGCAGGAACATCATTGCCACACTCTACAGTGATATCAGTTGGCTCAGTGCCTACTGGAGCAGTGATGTCAGTCAAACGAATGATTTGTCCGAACATGTCAGATGTATTGCCACATGCATCTACAGCGTAGTATTCGCGGTAGTATACACCAGCACATTCACCAGAATACAATGTAGTCGATGAGATAAAGATCTCATAGTTATTGCAGTTGTCGGTTGCTGTTACGAAAATACCAGTTGCAGTATTGAACTCTTCGCATGGCATTTCGATTTCTGGATTGCCAGTCACTACTGGAGCAGTTGTGTCTTGTACAAATACATACTGGTAAGCAATGTTTTCATTGCCACATGCATCAGTAGCTACTGTTACATGGTAGTAGTAATAAGCACAGTCATCACCTACGATTTCTGTATCGTAAGAATA
>JAIYCK010000350.1 GCA_027488055.1 Flavobacteriales bacterium
GCGGCCAAAATCACATTGTCCGCAGACCCTTGCGCATATTCCAATGGTCGATAAAAAACAATTGGATTCAGGTAATGAATATCCAAGCCCCGCTGGTTCAGCGTGTCTCGATCCTGCCAAACTACCATCTCATAAGCAGTGAAATTAAAGCGCTTTCCTATATTCATGCTCAAGCCATGCATGGCCAGATATTTATGACGCGGCGCGCGATTCATAGATGTTTCATATGCATGCGTAGCCCGCATCCATTCCGAAAAAAAACGAACTTTATGCACTTGAGCATTCATCCGAAAGAAAGGCATTGGCGCTGCTTGTTGCCCAATAATGAGTGAGCGATAACCATCCCCTATGTGATGTTTTTGCCTTCCGCAATCGAGCTGGAAATACCGGCCTAAACGCACAGATGCGCTTCCATAGATGAGGTGCGCCAGATAAAAATCGCCATTCTGCTTGGCCTTACCCACGCCCCACAAGACGTCATAAGGAGATGACAATGGCGCGACATTGGAAGGCAATGCGGAGGCTATGTAGCTATAGCCAAGTTCGGCGTTTAGCTTTTTGGATCCATTGAGGCTGATCCGTAGTCCAGCTATGCCATCAGCCACACCACGCTGTGTGGTCATCGACTCTTGTCCACCCGCAAATGAGCCATAAACACCCATACAAACGCTTTGTTTGATGGTATCTCCTGACTGCTGGGTAGTATCCAATAAACTGGCAAACGGCTGAAGATGTTGATGAGCAAATACATACCTTGAATGCAGGCGCTGAGCCTCTGCCGATAAGGGATCACTGAAAAAACCATTGCTCGGGATTTGCGCAAGTATCGGCTGGAAGGCCAATCCTAAAGTAACGAAAATGGGAACGAGCAAGCACTTCATGGGTCGCGAAAATACACACAATGCCCTTTCCCATGATTCAATTGCTCCATCCATTGTGAAAAACAAAATGAAAAGCCCCCTCACCTTCCAAATTAAATAGTATTTTCACCTCTTATCGTGGACAAGCGTTTGTCCGCTTCAATTCCATTGCCGAGGCATGATAAAAAAACCAGAGATCGATTTAGAAGAAGAGAAAAGAGAAATCCTGCGCAGATACCGCGGACTGCTGCGTGTGTGTCATCGATCGAGGACTGCAAAAGATCGAGCGCGCATACGCAAAGCTTTTGAAGTGGCTGTGGAGGCCCACAAAGACATGCGCAGAAAAAGTGGTGAACCTTATATCTATCATCCCATCGCTGTAGCAAAAATAGCCGCTGAAGAAATCGGACTAGATACAACCAGCATCGTGTGTGCCTTGCTTCATGACACTGTTGAGGACACCTATATCACCTTGGAGGATATTCAAAACCAATTTGGTAAAAAGGAACGCATCATCATCGATGGATTGACTAAGATATCAGGGGTTAGCGATTACAACAATACCAGTACGAGCGATCAGGCAGAAAATTTTAGAAAAATGCTCCTGACCCTAAGCGACGACGTACGTGTGATCCTGATTAAACTCGCCGATCGCCTGCACAATATGCGGACACTGGATCACATGAAGCGCGAGAAGCAGCTTAAAATAGCGAGTGAAACCTTGTTCATGTATGCTCCATTGGCTCACCGTTTGGGGCTGTACAATATCAAAACAGAACTTGAGGATTTATCGCTCAAGTTTCAGGATCCAGAAATCTATTTGGACATTGTAAATAAGTTGCAGAAAACACAGGCAGTCCGCACGCGCTTCATCAACGCATTTACATTGCCCATCCGCAGAACTTTGGATAAAATCGGCTTCAAATATGAGATAAAAAGCCGCACCAAAAGTATCTATTCGATTTGGAACAAGATTGTCAAAAAAGGTGTTCCATTTGAAGAGATATATGACGTGTTTGCCATCCGTATTATTTTAAATGCGGAAACAGATACTGAGAAAAGTGATTGTTGGCGCATCTATTCGATCGTGACAGACTTCTACCAGCCCAGTCCCGAGCGACTTCGCGACTGGATTAGCATACCCATATCAAGTGGCTATGAGTCACTGCATACCACCGTGATGAGCCCCACCGGCAAATGGGTTGAAGTCCAAATTCGCAGCACACGTATGGACGAAATGGCCGAAAAAGGTTATGCAGCCCATTGGAAATACAAGGATAGTCCGGAAACACCTGAAAGTAAATTGGATACATGGCTCCAACAAATCCGAGATGTGTTGGAAAGCCAAGAAGAGAGTGCCATCGACTTCATTGACAACTTCAAAATGTCGTTGTTTTCTGAAGAGATTTATGTGTTTACGCCCAACGGTGATCTGAAAACGTTGCCGATCAATGCAACCGCATTGGACTTCGCTTTTCATATTCACAGTGATATCGGCAAGCAATGTATAGGTGCCAAGGTCAACTACAAACTTGTTCCGCTCTCCCACAAACTGCGAAGCGGTGATCAGGTCGAAATTCTCACGTCGAAAAAACAAAAACCGAAAGAAGATTGGCTCAACATTGTGGTGATGCCAAGTGCAAAGCACAAGATCCGAACCGCTCTGAGGGAGGAGAAAAAAGTGATCGCCGAGGATGGCAAAGAATCCTTGAAGCGCAAATTCAGCAGCATGAAAGCAGAATGGCTTTCGGCCAACATCGATGAGATGGTGAAGCACTATGATTTGGATAGCACACTGGAACTTTATTTCCGCATTGCGAAAGGCAGTATTGAGCTCAACAAACTCAAAGGATTCTCAGTCGTCGGTGGAAAAATTGTATTTGAGAAAAAGCTTGAATTGGAGCTCCCTGTCCAAGAGTCCTCAGCCAAAACAGACACACCTCAACCCGCCAAAGGAGAAACCCTTTTGATCGGTGATGAGTTCCAAAAAATGGACTACAAGTTAGCACCATGCTGCAACCCCATACCTGGAGATGAAGTATTTGGCTTCATCACAATCGGTGATGGAATCAAAATCCATCGCACCAACTGTCCCAACTCACAGGAGTTGATGAGTAAATATGCCTATCGTGTGATCAAAGCAAGTTGGCGCAATAAAGAGACGGTGCAATTTGAAGTGGGTCTGAAATTTTCAGGTATCGATGATGTGGGTATTGTGCAAAATATCACCAATA
>JAIYCK010000386.1 GCA_027488055.1 Flavobacteriales bacterium
AGTGGTTTATGGCGAATTCAAATATATTGATTTTTGGATGTGGATCACCCTTTCGAAAAATCGATCGTCATCCATCATGCCTTCGCAAACTATTCATGATTTAGCATCCAAAGAGCGAAGCGAACTTTTTCAACCGCTGTTCATCGTTTTCGTCTCTACCATGGTTCTTGCTCTTTATTTTAGCCGGCGACTATCAACGCATACTGAACGATGGAAATATTCTCTCTTGAGGCACTCAGTGCCCTGCTCGCGCTCACTTTTATGGAAGTCCTTTTGGGTATCGACAATGTTATTTTTGTATCTATTATCATGAATCGCCTGCCCAAGGCGGATGAGCGCAAAGCCAGCTTGGTGTGGATTATCGCTGGCACCATTATGCGCGTTATTCTTTTATTCAGTATTGGTTTTATCATCAAGCAAGGCGAAGGGCTTTTCCATATTGGTAGCCACCAAGTGGATGTCAAAGACCTCATTATGGCGGGCGGCGGATTATTCCTGCTCGTCAGCACCACCAAAGAAATTCATAAAAAAGTGGAAGGCGACCCAAATTCAGGGGACGATGTTAATACTAAAAAAGGATCGTTTACCTCCATCGTTGTTCAAATCGTTCTCATCGACTTGATCTTCTCCATCGATGGCGTCATCACCGCCATCGGAATGACGACACATCTCGAATTGCAAATCATAGCTATGGCTATCGCCATGCTTATCATGTTCATCTTCGCTCCACGCATCAGCAACTTTATTCAAAAGCATCCTACATTCAAAATGCTCGCCTTGTCGTTCTTGATTTTAATTGCAGTGCTCTTGTTGGTCGAAGGGGTGCATGTCGACTACGTTCATTTCCCCAAAGGATATGTGTACTTTGCCATGGCCTTCAGCTTTGGGGTCGAAATACTCAATATGCTCATGCGCAAAAACAATACGCACATGCATAAGCACAAGGTATAAGTAACGCTGGATAGCTCTGATTTAATTGAACTTCATGCAGCTTATTGCGTCGCAACTTACCAATTTCAAAGTTTGTATCATAAAAAAAAAGAGACCGCAATCAAGGCGATCTCTCCGCAATTACCCTATGATCTCTCACCGGGATTGTCCAATGAAGCGCCACTCAACTTCGCGTGCCTTCTTGTGAGGCGTTTCATTGTTTATCGTGTAAAAGGAATTCAATTTCCTATTTCGCAATTTTATTGGAATACACCATTTTGTCGCCTACATACGCATTGATCACATAGGCGCCTGGGGCAAAATTGCTGTCTGAAACTTCGATCACTTTGCCTATGGCCATGCTCGTAGCAATGTACCACACCAACTTACCGCTCATGTCAAAGAGGCGGATATACGTTTTTTCGGTGCTATTGATATTGCATTTAAATGCCATCTGCTGATTGCTCGTGATCATGGTCAATGGTGAAACTTCATACTCTCCTCCATTGAGCTGACTCTGCGATGCCTGCGGCAATACTTCGATGTTGACTTCGTCTGAGTTGAGACAATGCGCGTTGTACCCTTCCAAAGACAAGACATAACTTCCAACATCTTCGAAGTCGATCGAGAAGGTTTCATCGTGGCTGGTATACCCATTGTTCAATTCCCACAAATGACTATCTACATTTTCTGCGTATTGCTCGAAATCCAAATGCACTAAGTCGCCCTCGCCCATGCTGATTTCAACATCGGTCGATAGGATCTCTATGGCCACCGCATTGGTATCGCGGATATCCACTTGAATGCTATCGACTCCACATGCATGGGTCACCTTCACGGTGTATCGTGCGCCCAATAAATGCTGAGCCGCAAAATTCAATTCGGTCGCATCTCCGGCCGCCATTATTTCGCCATTGCTGTGAATGATGTCGTAGTGATAGAGCGCATCAATATTCGTGACCGCACATGTCATTGCTCCCATACCATCGGTGTTGCAATGATCCACTTCTTTGTTCAGCAATTGAATGATCGCTGCTGGTGGTTCAGATATAGTCATGCTTTTGGTCACTGCTGGACAAGATGGTGTGCTGCTGGTAATTTGTAAACTATAGGTGCCTGCTGGCAATGAGGACCAAACCTGATCGCTCGCAGAAGTTCCTACTATGTTCCCATTGGCCGCCGTCAATGTGGCACTCCAACCTGTTGCAGGAATATCAACTGCAATGGATCCATTGTCGGCCCGGTTGCATGTCGCATCGGTGACCGTAGTAATCACCTCTGGTGAAATGTGAATCATGAATCGATTGCCTGTATAGGGTGTGGTGACGGTAATGGTAAATTGCTCGCCTGCCACCATGGGTATTACCGCATTGGTGATAACATCGCGGATGTAGATGCAAGTAGCCCAAGGCAAATTATTGGTTTGTACAACCTTGAAGGTATATGTTCCGGCCACTGGCATTTCGGCATACACCGGAATCATAAGTTCTGATGTGGTCGCTGGTCGAGTATCGATCGACAACAAGGTATTGTCAGAAGCCACGATCGCACATTCAGCTGCACTCGCATTCGTGCTAAACAATTTTTTAGCATCCTTGGTCCAATCATAACTTGCACCCGAATCATCGCGCAAATTCAATATGCATTCATCGCTCGTACCATTGGAGCCAGACAATTTGAAATTGACAAATGAATTTTGTGGCATCTCGCGTTCGAATGTCGCACCCGTGTTGGACTTGAATCGTTCTTCGTATCTCACATATGCACCTGCAGCGTTGGCCTTCACCATGAAGCTCTGACCGCTTGCCACATAACGTGACCCTGTGCCGACCGAAATATTTGCATTGAAATATTTATAATTATTGGTCTCTGCATCGAATACATAATAAGTAGCGATTCCCGAGCCTGCGGTTACAATCTGTTTGAGATCCACTTCGCTTGGATATTGATTCACCAGTAAGTTCCAGCCATCTTCGTTCGCACTGCCCGTATTGGTGTACTGCAAAGCTTGGTTGAATGAACCTTGCTGAATAGTGCCCTTCACATCGAGGTTTTGAGCGGGCGTTTGCATATAAACAAAGTATCCTTTGTCGTGTGCCAAGGTATTGTTGACGTGCAACACACCTGTATATCCATTGCTCGCACTGCCGGCCACCGCTTCGTTATACCACTGTACGTTGTTGAAACTATATGGCGGTGGATTGTCAGACCCCACGAAACCGGTCGTCACCAAGTCGTCGTTCCAATCGTTGACCGTCACACCTTGCAGCGGACATCCCACAGAAACCCAGCTGCCGTATGGATAATTTTGTCGCGCTGGAATGTATCGATACAAGGTAATTTGTCCCGTAAGCAATCCTCCCGCTTTAATCTCGCCAATGCTGGCCGTGGCGGTGGCATTGGAACGCAATGACAATTTATCATTGGTCAACAAGGTGCCTTCGGAAATACTCACGACATATCCTTCTTTGATAAAGGTCTCGAAGTTAGAAGGCAAGCTCACTGTGGACCCATCGTTGTCGATGATCAAATGACCCAATGTCAAGGAGGCATTTGTTGCAATCGTTTGTGCCTGGTTGCCTTTCATGCGAATGCTTCCGTTCGACGTGTTCAACGTACCATTTGAGCTCAAATTACCACACACCACCAATTCAGCATTACCGGCATTGGCCGTACCTCCCGATTGGATGGTCAAATCTTTTGCTACAAAATAGCTGTTGAATGCAACGGTATGATTGTTCTGAATGATGAAATTATCGTATCGTGATGATTGCACAGCCTGCGCTGATCCACCAGACGGCGTGAGCGCCCAAATCGCATTGGATGCGGTACCTGTGCTCTGACTGTACCATGTGCATGGACAAGCCTCTTGCGCAATGCTCACATCGTCGAAAGACAACTGATCGCTGGTCGCTGAGGTGAATTTGTGATACATCCCAGTATAGGCAATGTCTTTGTAGTTGGCATCCGATGTGGATCCAATCAATGTCATACCAACGAATCCACCGTTTGTATTGGCAAATAATTTCCACAAACCATTGGACTCACGAATGACACGGACACCGATCGAATTGTGTGAAGCATTCCAATCAATGGTTGAAGCCACCAATGGAGTAGCTGTGCCATTGTCGACGCGGAATAAAGTGAGGTAGTCGGCAGATGAACCTGCATTGGGGACTACCCCCACGGCATATCCATTTTGTGGGGTTGTAAGGACATTGCTCGAGGCGCTCAGATAATAGAGAAACGAATTACTTGTGGTCGGTTCTTCTGCGTGATAATTTATGTTCAATTGCCAAGTGGTTTTAACTCCGGTCAACAAAGCATTGTCTGCATCCATCGCATAGAGTGCTTCTCCGGCCGTACTTGCCAATGTCGAACGAATACTTGTGGTTCCGCTGATGGCGCTAGAGGACGATGTAACGAAAGAGTTCGCTCCTTCTCCACTCCAACCTGTCAACTGACCATCTTCCGCATTTTCATCTACCAATTGGATTGTGGTTTGATCATCATCCACAACGGTTAGGGCATGCGTATTGTTTGATCCAATGGAAACCGCATTGCCGCCAGCTGCATTTTGGAGTGTGAACACTAAATCGGTATTGCCACTGCAAGCTGTGTTATTGGTCACATTGAAAGTAAGCGTTTGCGTAGCACTGCTGCCCGCAGGAAAAGTAATGGTTTGTGTAGTGTAATTTCCAATCGCGCTTGCACTTCCAGCTGTCAATGCCACTTGAACCGTGGTTGCTGCAGTGAGTGATGGATTCGTGATAGCC
>JAIYCK010000027.1 GCA_027488055.1 Flavobacteriales bacterium
CAGATTCGTGTAATCGACCGGCGCATCGGTCTTCGTGCCCGCTTTGGTCACACCAGGAGCCACGATGGCCATCGAAGTGCGCGTCGCCTCCTCCCACAGCGCAAACTTCCGCCAGTGCTCCTTTTCGCCGAGATGCCATCCGTGGTCCGTCCACCACACGATGATCGTAGCTATGGCTTAGGAACATCATGTGACGAATGCCAATGAAATCACCGTGAGGTGTTTCGATCACTGCTGGCTTTTTACGAATCGCGCCAACCGCCAAAATAGCGACTTGTGGTTGGTTGATGATGGGGGTGCCCATCACATTTCCAAAAGTACCGACGTTGGTCAGCGTATAAGTACCGCCTGTGATTTCGTCTGGAGTCAATTTATTTTGCCGCGCACGATCGGCCAAATCGTTCACCTTTTTCGCCAAACCTACCAAATTCAATTGATCTGCGTTGCGTATAACTGGAACAATTAAGTTGCCACTTGGCAGTGCAGTAGCCATGCCCAAGTTGATATCGCCACGCTTGATGATGGTTGTACCATCTACCGAGACATTCACTCCGGGGAAATCCTTGATGGCTTTGGCTATGGCCTCCATGAAAATGGGTGTGAACGTGATTTTTGTCTTTTCTTTTTGCTCAAATGATTTCTTCACCTTTTCGCGCCACAACACGATATTGGTCACGTCAGCCTCTACATAACTTGTGACGTGTGGTGAAGTCTGCTTGCTCATCACCATGTGATCTGCGATGAGTTTGCGCATGCGGTCCATCTCAACAATTTCGTCGTTTGGACCTACCACAATATTTGATTTTGCTTTAGGAGCTGATTCTATTGGAGCGGCTGCTTTTACAGGAGCAGGAGCAGCTGCCATTGCAGGCTGACTTGGAGCTGAAGTTGTCGCTGGTGCTGGAGAAGCCACAGGAGCAGGAGCCGCAGAGCGGTGCTGCAAATATTGCATCAGATCCTCTTTGGTCACCCGACCGCCTTGCCCATTGCCCTTGATGCTATCCAATTCTTGCATGCTGATGTGCTCATTCTTAGCAATATTACGCACCAGTGGAGAATAAAAACGAGTACTTTCACTATTGGACGCCAAGGTCACTGGCTCTGATGAAGGAGTATATGGCACAGCCGCTGGCTCTGCAGCTGCCGTCACAGCTGGCGTAGCAGCAGCTACAACAGGCTCCGGAGCAGCAGCGCTTCCGCTTTGAATGACAGCAATCAATTGGCCAACTTGCACCACGTCGCCTTCCTTGACAGCACATTTCACAAGTACACCATCTTCAGGAGAAGGTACTTCACTGTCCACTTTATCGGTGGCGATTTCAATGATAGGTTCGTCAGCTTTCACTGCATCACCTTCTTTTTTTAACCATTTGATGATGGTGGCTTCGGCCACACTTTCACCCATTTTGGGGAGTAAGAGTTCTATCTGTGACATTGTCAGAAGATCGCCATTTTGATATGGCAATTACGGCTGCGAATGTAACTCTGTCCCGTGAGGTTTTCATCATACTCCCGCAAGATTTCTAAACCTTCTTATGCATACGTGGCGCTTTCGCGACCAATACAGGCGTTAATTATTTAATTTTGAAAATGTTATGCGACAAATCAAGAATTGACTTGTCCCCACAAAGCACGGCACTTCCACATCAGTCGTAAATCGCGCCATGGGTTGTAATCCTTGATATAAAGGGTATTTATTTTGACCAGTGCCTCGTGGGATAATTTTTCCAACCCCATGCCCATTGAAGGGTGAATCACCGCGGGCTTGATGTACATTTTGGCCAATTTGTCTGACTCGATCAAGCGCACATCCGGGCCTACCCAGGTTCTGCGCCCAATCAGGACTGAGCAACAATTCTTGAACCAGCCGATGGGATTTTTGACGATCCAAAAACACACAGGCCACAGGATCATTGAAAGGATCGACAAACCTATGTCCATCAGCATCTTGATCCGCTTGTTTTGCGGGAGTGTAATGCTGTTGACGTCCAAAATGGCAATGTCTCCAGACTTCTCAATGCTATTGGAGCCTATCATAAACAAGCTTTCTGGTGGAGCAATTTTCATTTCAATTTGCAAATCACTGACAGCAGTCATGAAACCGATGATCTGACTGCTGCTGACGTCGCGGGCGCAAAACACCAAACGTCCGAGCTTGTGAATGGTGATATAATCCCGCAGTCGTTCCAAACTACAATGCGGTGCAATGGTTACCACTGCTCCCTCAGAGGCCTCGCCAATGAACATTCTCTGCACCCTGTTGACCTCATCGGTTTGACCCATGATCCCGGTAATCTCGTTCAACTCGCCCCCCTTAGACAACCAGCGGCGCAAAAGCATTCGATGCATTGCAAACACAGCCAATGCAATCACAGTCCCAATGACGATCAAAGCCCTGGAGAACCGCATGTTTTCGGGAAGCAAAGAATAGAAAATAAAGATGAGCGCCGCACCCATCAGCACGGGTCGGACGGTTTTCATGGGGCGGTAAGGTTTGTCGTAGCCTCCCCCAAAAAACAATGCCACTGCCCACACGATACAAAAGAACAACATCAGCGGAACGACCAATGTGTCTTGGTATATTTTATCTCGACTGTTGGCATACGCGAATCGCGCCAATTCCCAGAAGCCAAATAACACCGTAATGTCCCACAACGGCAGCGCCAAGCCTTTGACAAAACGCACTGCCACAGCAACAAACGCTCGCAACCAAATCGCCAAATTGATGCACCACGAAAAAACGCGCGCGTTCTGTTGCGAAAAGTGTTTCTGCGCAAAAATCACCATGGCATTGTAAAAGACGTAGACATAATTCAAACTGCCCTTCTTAGTGCTTTCACCTTTGTAATGGATGATAGTGGTATCGTGAAAATAGTAATTCTTGTATCCCGCCTGAATGATGCGCCACGATAAATCGATGTCTTCGCCGTACATGAAAAATGCCTCGTCCAACAACCCAATTTTATCCAGTACTGATTTGCGCATCAGGATGAAAGCTCCGGATAAGATATCGACCTCATGTGTAGCATTTTTGGACAAATGCCCCAAGTGATACTTATTGAATCGTGCGCTTTTCTTAAATATCCGGCTGATACCAAATATTTTGTAAAAAGACACCGCCGGCGTGGGCAAGCCTCGTTTAGACTCAGGCAAAAATTGCCCATTTCCGTCCACCATGTGCACTCCCAAACCACCGGCGTCGGGATGTGCATCCATGAATTTCGTCACCTTTTCAAAAGTGGATTCCTGCACAACCGTATCGGGATTCAGCAACAAGATATATTCACCTTTGGCAAGGCGCATGGCTTGATTGTTGGCTTTTGAAAATCCGAGATTTTCTTGATTCGCGATTAAAATAGCCTTTGGGAATCTACTCAGCACCACCTCATTGCTATCGTCTACGCTGTTATTATCTACCACAAAGACCTCCACTTCTTGACCTGGCATCTGGGCCGCCATGTGATCAATCGCGAGGTATACGGACGAAAGACACTGCTCGAGAAAATACCGAACGTTGTAATTGACTATGACGATACTAAGTTTCAAAACTCCTGTGTCTGATTCAAAAAAATATGGTTGCAATTTAACTTCAAAGATGCGATGCATCACCACACAAAAAAGCGACTCTTGCAAAGCGGACAAAAAGCGATTTTATTGCGGAACGTTCGCCTAGATAAACCTAAAGAAATGAACGAGGTCCATTATTTTTTCAAGCCACCCTCATAAGGCGTTCGCAGGGCAATACTGCGGCCCAAGGTAATCTCATCGGTATACTCTAATTCACCTCCCACGGCCACACCACGGGCAATAGACGAAATGCGCACCGGCCGATCATTCAATTTGCGCGCGATATAAAAAGACGTTGTTTCTCCTTCCATCGTGGCATTGAGCGCAAGAATCAACTCCTTCACTTCGCCTGAGTCCACTCGTTGCAACAAGGCATCGATGGTGAGTTCGGAAGGGCCAATTCCATCCATTGGCGAGATGATTCCCCCCAACACATGGTATTTTCCCTTGTATTGTCCAGTGCCTTCAATGGCCATCACATCGCGGATATCGGCCACGACACAAATCGTATGGTCCTCTCGATACGGTGACTGACAAATCTCGCAGACCTCGAAATCACTGACGTTGTGACATTGCTTACAATATTTTATGTGCTGCCGCATTTCAGTAATCGCATGTGCAAAACGCAAGATGTCTTCGGGTTTGCGGCGCAACATTTCCAAGGCATAACGCAAGGCCGTTTTGCGGCCCACACCTGGCAATGAGCTCAATTGATCCACTGCCTGTTCGATGAGTTTGGAAGGAATATTCAATCCGTAAATGATTTAATGGTATGGACTGCAAAGTTGCATTCCAAACGGCCAACTTGTGTCATAATTTTACGGCCATGTTCCTTCCATCGTTTTTGTCGCGCATCA
>JAIYCK010000363.1 GCA_027488055.1 Flavobacteriales bacterium
TAATCTTTCCTCAAATCGAATCTTCTCAAGCGCCAAATATTTATCGACCAATTCAAGCTCCGTCCGAAGGGTTCCGCTTCCCGGTTTCGAAGCTCCCATATTGCTCCTCAAGATCCCGCTCAACAAGGTGATGGCATGCTTGGCCTTGGCCGGATCTTCATCCACCAATGCGCGAATACCATTCAATGAATTGAATACAAAATGTGGGTTCATTTGTGCGCGAAAACTCTTCAATTCCATTTCACGCTGAATAGCCTGAAGCTTCAAATTGTTAATCTCTTCTCGCTTCCAATTTTCAAAAGTTTGAACAGCGAAATACAAAATATTCCAGATGAAGAAAAGCCATGCAAAATTGAATACATCTAAAATAAAATAAAGCTCCAATTCTCTCCCTAACATCATTGCATGCAAGACTTCGGCAAAAGGCCATCTACCCGCCGCGATATCCTCAAACACGTTATTGAAAAGAGTAAATAAACCACTTAGTAAAATGCTCGACAACAAAACTCGAGGGATGAGGGCAGGAATAGAAAAACGCTCCCAATTCAGCCGATGAATGAGAAGCCGATAGAAGTGTGTAAGTGATATCCCTAAAATGAAAATAGCCACTGAAGCAAAAAAAGTATAGCTACTCAATTGCTCTTGGATGATCGCATTGATGATATTGCCCGTTACGAGCAAGCCCCATCCTCCGATTTGAGCCAACCAATATATTTTTGTACGCTTGTTCAATTTGATAGTGCTTTTCAAAAGTAACACAGCACGCTTCTTCGAGCGCAATCTCTACACCATCGGAAACAGGGGTGTATGTTTGGCAAATTTAGCCTACCATTGTAACCATGAATTATCTGGCGCATGCTTTTCTTGGAAGCCATTCCGAAGCAGAATTGGTAGGTCAATTGATTGCCGATGAAATCAAAGGAAGGCAATTTGAGCGCTATCCAAGAGATTTGGCGATTGGTATCCAAATGCACCGATGGATCGATCAAACTACTGATGAATCGCTGCACCTGTCAACCATCAAGCAAACGTTGCGCCCTGTCACCGGTAAATTTACCGGCATTGCGTTAGATGTCATCATGGATCACTTCTTAAGTATTCATTGGCATCGATACCATCCCCTTCCGCTATCCGAGTTCATTTCACATGTCTATACTACCTTGCTTAAGCACCGCGCTCATTGGACTCCCATGGGCACCTACCGATTGGAAAAAATGATCGAACAAAACTGGCTTGAGCGATATCGGACACTTGAGGGTATTGAACTGACAATGAGGCAAATGACAATCCGCAAACCCATACTCAAACCCCTCCTTGAAACACAACAACTGATTGAAAATCATCGAATTGAACTCGATCAAGCCTTTCACTTGTTAATTCACGATTTAATTGTTGGTTATAAAAGCAAAATCAATACTTTTGCAACCTTGCCGCCCGAATCGATGTATAAGGACGGCCAAGCTAAATGACCTTGTGCAAAATTAAATAATACTACCACCTTACCTATGAAGTTATTCTTGACTGTAGCGATTCTAATGGTTTCCATGGGACTTACTGCAGGCAATATCGTCTTAGAAGGGCGTTACCAACAACGTAACATCTTCGTAATCAACGGTGCCTCGCCGGATGGCGTAGGTTTTTGCACGTATGAAGTCACTGTGAATGGTTTAATCACGACCGATGAAATCAACTCCCAAGCATTTGAAATTGATCTTGCTATTTATTCTTTCAAACTGGGTGACCCGTTGACCATTATTATTAAACACAAAGATGGTTGTTTGCCCAAAGTATTAAATCCAGGAGCACTTGAGCCAGCCCCTACGTTTGATTGTTCAAAAATCGATTGTTCAACCACTGGTGCATTGAGTTGGGAAACCTCGAATGAAATGGGGAAGTTACCCTTCGTAATCCAACAATTCAAATGGAACAAATGGGTCAATATCGGTGAGGTTATGGGCAATGGCTCATCTGGCAAGAACCAGTACAAATTCCAAGTGCCCCTCACCTCAGGCAAAAACAAGTTCCGAGTAGTTCAAAAAAGTTATGAAGGTGAATTACGCAAAAGTCAAACATGCGAAGTGCTTAGCACCTCCGCACCTATAGAAAAAACCTACGACCGCAAAACCAAATTAATTACTTTCACCGCTGAGACAGCCTTTGAGCTTTACAACGTCTATGGACAAATCGTAAAGCGCGGCTTTGGCTTAACCATTGACTGCACGTCTTTGCCCAAAGGTGAATATTATTTAAGCTACGACAGCAAGACAGAAAAAATACTACGCAAGTAGTTTTTTATAACCAACCAATAATCCGCTTACCAATTGACTCCATCCATGTGATGGAGTTTTTTGTGGGAAATACACTGCCACAAAGCAGCTGCCATCAAAAAACGAATGAGTAGGCATATTGAACACAATTCTTATCAATGCCAAGAAACAAACCCTTTACAATTTAAGCTTGGTACAACACTGTTGGCATCTGCATCAAAAACTAACTAGGGCAAAAAAAAACCGCTCACGTTGAGCGGTTCATTTGACAACGAATCAATTATATCTTTTTATGCGAAAAGTCGCTGTCGTTGGTCTCCGAAAGTGAAAATGGAGGATACTCGTCTGTAAGGTTATAGAAATAAGCACCCACCTTTGTGTTCCAGCGAATAACGCCAACCATAAAGTCATGCATTCCTTTAGGATATTTTCCCGTAAAAAGAACTATCCAAAAGGCCAAAAATCTAACAAATGCAGCAGCAATCATCAGGAACAAAAGACAAAATCCATGCGGAATCAATACATAGATAAAGCCAAAGAATAACCTAGCCAATAATAAACCCCTACTGTATGAATCCTGACGCACGATCTCCAATTGCGTTTCCGTGTCTTGTCCACTGATCCCAATTGCTGGGTAACCATCACTCAGGTTATTGAGGCGAGCATTGAGCCGCACCTGCCAAGCAAAAAAGCCAAACATAAAATTCCACATACCAACTGGATATTTACCTGTAAAAAGAATCGCCCAAAAAGCAATGAAATTGACGAATAAGACCCCAATAGCCACAAAAAAAAAAAAAAAAAAATGGGGTAGGATGATGTAAAAAATACCCAAAAAAGTTCGAAGTAAAAGTTGTCCGCGGGAATAGGTTTCCGCATGACGAATTGTAAGTCTCATAATAATACGTTTTTTAAGGTTTAACAAAAAGGAACAACCAAATCTAACCCATTTTTATAGACTTCTGACATCCATCGAAGTCGGTCTTGCAAGCGTATCTTCGCCACATGAATCAGGCTCCCTTTTCGATTGCGATACACGGCGGTGCGGGCACCATCCTGCGCACCAACATGACTCCAGAAAAAGAACATGCGTATAACTCGGCGTTGGATCAGGCATTGAAAGCCGGCATAGCAGTGCTGACAGAAGCGGGCACGGCCCTCGATGCAGTCACCGCAGCGGTCACTTCGCTTGAAAACTGCCCCTTGTTCAATGCTGGAAGAGGTAGTGTATTTACCCACGATGGCAGTCATGAAATGGATGCTTCCATTATGACAGGGCACAACCTCGAATCTGGATCTGTGGCAGGTGTTACGGGTGTGCGAAACCCTGTATTGCTCGCGCGAGCCGTGATGGAAAAAAGTGAACATGCTTTGTTAGCAAGCCGCGGTGCCGAAGCCTTTGCGCGTGCTATGCAGTTGCCATTTGAAGATAGTGCCTATTTTCACAACGATTTACGACACAGTCAATGGCAAGAAGCATTGCGCGATGACAAAATAGTTTTGGATCACACCGAGAAAAAATTCGGAACAGTCGGGGCGGTGGCCAGAGACATACACGGAAATTTAGCTGCCTCCACCAGCACCGGTGGCATGACCAATAAAAAGTGGGGACGCATTGGCGACTCACCCATTATTGGCGCTGGCACCTATGCCAACAATGCTACGTGTGCCATTTCTTGCACTGGGCACGGCGAATACTTTATTCAATCGGTTGTCGCTTATGATATCTCTTGCCTGATGGAATACAAGGGGCTGACATTAGCCGATGCTTGTCACGAAGTAGTGAGGAAAAAATTAGTGCAACGTGGCGGTGAAGGTGGGCTAATTGCAGTGGATCATGCAGGAAACGTTTGTCTCCCTTTCAATAGTGAGGGAATGTATCGTGCATGGTATGAGGCTGGACAACAGCACGTCGCCATTTATCGTTAATCAAACACCGATAACAAACGACAACAATCAACAAAAAACGCATGTAACGCAATTGTCAGAAAGTCTTGAGGATTGATTTCAATTTGATCTAGTCCACTCTAGATTTCGCTCTACACCGATTGAGTCACTTCCATCTCAGCAATGAACTTGCGTTCCTTGACCAAATAACCGTTGCCCGCAACCAAAATATTCACACGAATATTCTCTATCGAAATAGGCGTACCCATACTTACATCTGTGATATTGGAATGAGAAATATCACGACCATCAATAATCACTACCGCGCCGCTTCCGATCACTTCCAAATGGTTGCCATTGGTGACTATGACACCAGTGTCCTCTCCCAATCCAATTCCCGTGCACGCAGGATTGCTAGCAACTGCCTGTGCCAAGCGATTGAAGCGTCCTCGCTTATCGAAATGTGAATCGATGATCACATCGGGCATAAAGGCCAGACCCGTAGTGATCTTGACTTCGCCTTTCAAGTGTGCCAAATCGCTTTTACCCTGATAAATCATGGTGTTGCTCATAGCCATGGCTCCTGCTGAAGTACCTGCGATCACCAAACCTTCTTCCATATATCCTTTGTGCAGAATATCGAGAAATCCAGTTCCTCCAAAAATAGTGGTCAAGCGCAATTGATCGCCACCACTAAACATAATGCCATCGCACTTCGTAACTTTTTCAATGTAGTCTGCATTTCGCGCATCATCGCGGTTGCGAATATTGAGATGTTCTACATGGGTGCAGCCGATCTTGCCAAAGGCTTGGAGATAATTTTCACTCACTTCTTGCGGAATACTGCTCGCAGTGGTAATGATTACGATGTGACTATCTACTCCACCCATTTCTTGCACCACTCGCTTGAGAATGCCCAATTCAAAAAAATGAAGATTATTGACTTGTGCATAGTTGCCTTCGCTTTCTGTGCCTTTGTCTTCCGCCCCCCCGATTGAAATAAGCTTGCCTTTTGGTACCATGTGGAGATCCTTGATTAGAAAGACAAAAGTAATCCCACCACTTCGACATTGCCTTACTTTATTTCCACAAATAATTCAAGCATCTGCTCTCATCGAAGAAATTTACTAGGGATTCCGTTGATTTTTTTTTGAACAATGCCAAAAAAAATGCATATTCGCAAACAAGGCCCTAAGATTTAGGGCCTTATATCAAATTGAAGCTGGTTTGCCCCACTATGGGAACTCAACCATTTTTATTCGATCTAGCCCTTTACACACCAAATCAAACCAAAATGAACTATGA